>NZ_JAVRHP010000179.1:0-3252 GCF_031846505.1 Autumnicola edwardsiae | reverse complement strand
TTGACAGGCCATAGATTCCTGAAGTCTCCATTTCAAGATTGGTGATTCTTTGACACTTATGAGAAAAAGTTGAAAGTTTGTCGTTCATTCCCGGATCCTGAAGTGCAAGTCTTAAAATCCTTCCCTGCGGGCCGTAGAAACCAACATTAGTTGCGGTAATCCCTTTATGAACCTCTTCAGAATCTAGTTTTTTTGCAAGATCTTCATCATTCCCCACAACGTATGGCGTGGATTTCTTCGGAAACCAATCCAGGTGTTCAACAAGTGCTTCTGCAAATTCCTGATCCTGAATATGTGCACTATCGTAAAAATGAAGGAGGGAATCAAAACCAATTCCGGCGTTACTCATCAAAAATGAATCTACGGGAACATCGGGTTGGATAGAACCGGTAGTTCCAATCCTGATGATATTTAATTTTCTTAACTCCTTCCGAAGCGTTCTCTTCTCAAAATCGATATTTACCAGTGCGTCAAGCTCATTAAAAACAATATCTATATTATCTGTTCCTATTCCGGTAGAAATAACACTTATGCGCTTCCCTTTATAGGTTCCCGTTTGTGTATGGAATTCCCTCTTTCTCACCTTAAATTCTATAGTATCAAAGTGGCTGGCTACCTTTTCAACCCTGTCCGGGTCTCCAACCACAATTACCGTGTTGGCAAGGTGTTGCGGCAATAGATTAAGATGATAAATACTGCCGTCTATATTTAAAATAAATTCTGAAGCTGCTAAACCCATTTTAAAGCTTTAGTAATCGATGAGATTCTGATTCATACAAGAAATCATACATTTTGGCTCCTCCAAAACATTCGTCATTGTTGAGCTCCCTGTAAAAATTCGTCGTTTCTTCCATAGCCGCTTCTCCTTTTTCAGATAAAATTACCCGATCCTCTTCCACCAGATAGAAATCCCGAAGTTTTTTTAAAAGCCGCTTCATCTGGTTATCGCTGTATCCATAATATCCCTGATATTCCAGGGCATATCCCAAAAGTTGATTTTCTGAAGAAATTATATTTCGCTGAACGATTTTGAGAATATTTCGTTCTAAAGAATTAATACCTGTCTCGCTATTGGGAAAACGTTCTATATGCGCTCGTATACAGCTGGATAGATATTCAAAATTGCTATGCTTCTTTATCTGCGCTTTTAATTGCAACGGATTATTGCTGCAATACAATTCCCATATAAAGTTTGCTAATTGTAAATCATCAGAAGTAAGGGAGATTTTATTCTGGAAATGATTATACAACTGCTTCGCGTTAAGCTGTGTAAGCGGTTTATTTCCTTTTTCGCCCTTCAGTTTTTTGCTGCATACAAGGTACATAGGTACTTCCTTCTTATAATTAAGGAAAAAACTAATTGCTGCAATCATATTTATATGACAAAAAAGGTCAAATTCAAACCAGAGAATAACCTCCTCATAATCCTCAAGGTTACGAAGTTTTTCTAGTTGAGAAACAAATTTTTCTTCGTAATTCTCTGGAGAAATGCCGTAAGCATCACCTATAAATTTCTTCCGGACTTCAGTAAACGCTTCACTTCCCACTTCCTGAACAGTAGGACCTTCACAAAGTAGTTCCCTCCAAACAATAACTTCTCCCGGAATATCCAGTTCCATCATTTTTGCGGCAAGTCCATCCCCATTTATTATATGTATTGATCTACTGCTCATAGTTTAAATTAAAAAACGTGCTGAAGATTATCCTCCAACACGTTTAACTTTATATCCTTCCTTATTCAGGATTTCCATTATTTTTTCACGATCATCTCCCTGAATAATTATTTCGCCATCTTTAGTAGAACCGCCAACACCACACTTTTTTTTCAGTTTTTTTCCTAAAGCAATCAAATCTTCTTCAGGCCCAACATATCCCTTAATTATGGTAACAGTTTTTCCTCCGCGGCCTTTATTGCTAAAATGTGCCTCTAAATCCTGATCTTCGGGATCTAATGCTTCCTGTTGTTCGTTATCTGTCAATTCGTTCTCATCAAAATCGTCATTGGTCGAAAAAACGAATCCTCCCAGATCTTCAAGTCCCATTTTTTTCTTAGTCATAACTATTTCTTGAGTAAACCTATTTCAACAAGGCGCTGGTGTAAAAAGTCACCTGCGGTAATATCCTCATATTGTTTAGGATTTTCTTCATCTATACATTCTTCAAGACAATTCAGCGGCATTTCGCTCCTTGGATGCAAAAAGAACGGTATCGAATAGCGGGGATTTCCCCATTCTTCTTTAGGCGGATTTATTACACGGTGAACCGTGGAACGCAGTTTATTATTCGTTAGTCGTTCCAGCATATCCCCGACATTAATTACAAGTTCATCTTCCTGGGGAATGGCATCTATCCATTCACCATCTTTTCTAAGCACCTGGAGCCCGCCGGTAGATGCCCCCATGAGCAAAGTAATAAGGTTAATATCCCCATGAGCTCCCGCGCGTACGGCACCTTTTGGTTCTTCGCTAATTGGTGGATAGTGGATAGGCCTTAGAATACTGTTTCCATTACTCGCCCAATGGTCAAAATAAGTTTCTTTAAGGCCAATATGGAGGGCAAGTGCTCTTAATACATATATTCCGGTTTTTTCCAACATCCGGTATGCTTCCATTCCTACATGATTAAAATCCTGCAATTCTTCAACCTGCACGTTATCCGGATACTCTTCGGTAAGATTGGCATCTTCTGCAGGTTCCTGTCCAAAATGCCAGAATTCCTTTAAATCACCTTCTTTTTTACCTTTTGCATGTTCTTTCCCAAAAGATATATAACCGCGCTGACCTGCCAGGCCTTCAATTTCATATTTCTTCTTTGTTTCCAGCGGAAGATCGAAAAATAGTTTCACTTCCTTATAAAGCTCATCTACAAGTTCGTCGCTTAAAAAATGATGTTTAAGAGCAACAAAGCCAATTTCTTCGTAAGCTGTTCCAATTTCGTTAACAAATTTTTGCTTTCTGTCGGGATCATCAGATAGGAAATCGGCCAAATCTACACTGGGAATATTATTCATAGCCATTGGTGTGTGGTTTTTTTGCGTAAAATCAACAAACAAAGTTAAATAAAATAAAGCGAGATGCCGTAGCTCTTTTTAATTTTCCTTAGCATTTTATTTTTTGTTGGACTACGGGTTAGAGCTCTTTAATAGAGAAAAAGAGTGCCGATTCGTTTATTCATATAGTAGAATATTAACAACCTGAGTTCGATTAAAAAATAGCCAGCTGTTGTGTCTGGAGAGTTTGATATTTGATGGAT
>NZ_JAVRHP010000178.1:0-3284 GCF_031846505.1 Autumnicola edwardsiae | reverse complement strand
TTAAGACTAAAAAGAAAAGAAAAAAGATCTCGTCCCTCGTACTTCTAACTTCACACCTCAATAGTCGATAATTGCCAATTTTAAAGCTAGCTTTATAAAATTCAATTAGTCCAGATCACCTTCAGTGGCAATAACTTTTTTTCTGTAGTTTTCAGCAAAATAAGCGACTGCCAGCAACTGCAGGGAATGATAAAGCATGATCGGTAAAAGCAAAAGTCCGGTGCTTGCAGCACTTCCGAAGATAATTTTCACCATAACCGAACCGTGTACGAGCGATTTCTTTGTTCCGCAGAACTGGGTGGCAATTTTATCTTTAAGGTTAAACCCGAGCGCATCACAAAACAGGTTAAGCCCGAAGTAAATGGCAAAGAAAAGCACCACCACAATCCCAAACAGTTTTACAAGATCCAGCTGACCAACGGTACTAAAGATATTGGAAGTAAAAGAGTTGCTGAAACTGGAATAAATAATTAAAATAATGGTAGTCTTATCAATTAGTCCAAGCTTTTTACCATGTTTCCTGGCAAAATCACCTACAAATTTCTGAAAAAATAAACCCAGGATCAAAGGCAGGATAATTTGCAGACAGAGCTTTAAAAGCACATCCATAAATTCAAAATTGGTAGCTTTTTGAAGAAAAATTCCCAGCCATAGCGGAGTGGCAAAAATGCCAATTAACCCCGAGAGGCTCGCATTAAAAATTGCGGTAGGGAGATTTCCCTTTGCAATGGCCACCATAACGACTGAAGAGGATACAGTGGAAGGCAAAGTGGCAAAAAAGAAAATCGCAATCCATATTTCTGAAGTCACGCCTTCTTCAAAAAACGGAAGAAACAGCAATGCCAAAAGTGGAAAAATTATAAAGGTGGTGAGTTGTATTACAATGTGAGATTTATAATTTAAAAGTCCCAGTTTAAATTCAGCCGGAGAAAGTTTGAGTCCGTAAAAGAAAAATATTAAGCCAATTCCAATGTCTGTAATCGTCTTTAACGGAAGGATTTCATTGCCTTGCGGAAAGAAATAAGCCACGATAATGGCCATAAAAATGGCAGCTATAAATCCATTGAACTTCAAAATTATTTCTCGATTTTTACGTTTTCCAATTCCTGGATATGCAGGTATTCTTCAGAAATAAAGTCGGTGTCATGAAATTCCTGCTTTCGCTTCTTCTTCATACCAATCCGTTTTATACTCTTGGCAAACCTCCTTATATCATCGTCGGTCTTCAGGATTAAACCGGGCACAGCTAAAGATTCTCCGTTGTTGTCTTTTGCCACCATCGTGAAGTGAGAGGAATTACAATGTTTAATCTCACCAGTCTGGATATTTTCAGCTTCTACACGTATTCCAATAACCATGGAACTTCTTCCTACGTAATTAACAGAAGCTTTCATTGTTACCAGTTCCCCAATTTCTATTGGCTTTAGAAAATCTACGGTGTCTACGCTGGCGGTAACGCAATAGGCCCTGGAATGTTTGGAGGCGCAGGCAAATGCAATCTGGTCCAGCAGGGAAAGCACGTAGCCCCCATGAATTTTGCCGTTAAAATTGGAGTGGGAGGGCAGCATAAGTTCAGACATTACTACTTCCGATTCTTTAACTTCTTTAAATTTTTCTGTCATAGTTATCGATCTCTAAAATGTGGAGATTCCGCTTCTCTCACTTCGGTTATATAATATTTTGTGTCGCCCCAAAAGAAGAACGTGGCGTAGCGTTCTATGTACGAAACCCTTACGTAATTTCCTTCGTTTTCCTGCAGTTGCTCAACAACCTCCGGATTATTGCCCAACACCGAAAACTGGAAAATCTGGGCACCGCTTATTCCCTGGCTTATTTCACCTTCCCAGGTTTTTGAAACTACTCCTTTTTTACTGAATTTGATGAGTTCGCCACTCCGTGTTCCTTCGCTGTAGGGTACAAAATAAACGAAGGCGAAATATGCGATAAATAAGAGCAGGATAGCTCCTAATATGATAAAAAGTGTCTTTTTCATTATACTATTTTTAATGCTTCAAATTTACAACTAGTTTAAGGAGGTTTTATCATTTGATTCTTCATCAGGATCAATGCTTGCTTTATTTAACCATTTTGAAGAAATCTTTTGCTTGGGCGAAATACCCAGGCTTTCCAATTTGTTTATATCTTTTATCAGGTTTTGTTGCCCCGTGAGCTTTTTCATTGCACTGTTGTAGGCAGAGGAGGTAGATTTTATTCGGTTTCCAACTACCTCAAGCTCATCAATAAGGATTTTGAATTTATGGTACAAAGAAGCAGCATGATTGGCAATTTCTACCGCATTTTGCTGCTGCTTTTCGTTGCTCCAAATCGTGTCTATTGTTCTTAAAGTAGATAGCAGCGTGGTCGGGCTTACCAGCAGGATATTTTTTTGAAAAGCCGTATAAAAAAAACTGTTGTCAAACTCCTGCGCGAGGTATAATGCGGGTTCTACAGGAACAAACATTAGGACAAAATCTGGTGAAGCGTTCCCGTGCAAATCTTCATATTTTTTTGTGCTTAGTTGTAAAATGTGGTTTTGCAGGGATTTAAGGTGATCTTTTAAATGTCTCCCTTTGGAAATTTCGTTTTCCTCGTTCACGTATTTTTCATAAGCCAACAGGGAAACTTTAGAATCGATCACCATTCTTTTGTCGTTTGGAAGGTGAATCACCACATCGGGCAAAACTTTATTGCCATTTTCATCTTCATAAGCTTTTTGAATAAAATACTCCCGGTCCTTTTGGAGCCCGGATTTTCCCAGGACACGTTCAAGTATTAATTCTCCCCAGTTTCCCTGTGTTTTACTTTCACCCTTTAATGCTTTGGTGAGGTTGTTGGCTTCTTCGCTTATCTTCAGGTTTTGCTCGTTTAGGTCCCTAAGTTGTTTTCCCAGTTCGGCGTGCCTGGAAATAAAATCGGTGTTGTTTTGGTTTACTTTTTCTTCAAAAGTTTTAATTTTTTCCTGAAGCGGATTCAATATATTCTGAATATTCTCCTTGTTGAGAGTGGTGAATTTTTCAGATTTTTGGTCCAGAATTTTATTGGCAAGATTTTCAAATTCCTTCTGAAATTTCTCCTGAAGCTTTTCTACTTCGGCCTTTTGTTCAATGTTTTTTTGCTGAAGACTTTCAAATTCTGAATTACGGCGGGTAAGTTCGGTACTCAGAAAATCCTTTTCACTGCGTATTTCTTCACGTTGGTTTTCGAGCTTTTCCAGTTGCTTCAGGTTAGCAGTTTTCACTTCAGCAAGTTCACTCTTTGAGCTTTCCAGGTTGCTTCTAATTTGT
>NZ_JAVRHP010000177.1:0-3335 GCF_031846505.1 Autumnicola edwardsiae | reverse complement strand
GAAGAGGAGACAAAGAAGTTCATTAAAGTATATTGAAAGGAAATTTTAGAAGTTGAGGGTTTGAATTATAAATTCTAAATTTTGAATTTTAAATTAATTCAACATTCATAATTCAACATTCAACATATAGAATGGGGGATTAGCTCAGCTGGCTAGAGCGCCTGCCTTGCACGCAGGAGGTCATCGGTTCGACTCCGATATTCTCCACCATTCCCACCTAACCTCCCCGAAGGGGAGGGATTAGTGGGAGCCCTCTCTCCCCCTTCGGGGGAGTTGGAGGGGGAACGTTCATTGACATATTGAGAAACAAAGAATACGAGAAACTACAGTTATAGAGTTTTAAATTTTATAACTAATTAAGAGCAAATTATATTGAGTATTGAATTAACTCGGAAGAGTTAAAGAGATACGAGCAAATTAGAAGGCAAAAGCACACAAGCTAAATAAGGGCGTATGGGGAATGCCTAGGCTCTCAGAGGCGATGAAGGACGTGATAAGCTGCGAAAAGCTGCGGGGATTGGCACATACGAATTGATCCGCAGATATCCGAATGGGGCAACCCAGTACATTGAAGATGTATTATCCGTAAGGAGGCGAACCCGGGGAACTGAAACATCTAAGTACCCGGAGGAAGAGAAAACAAAAGTGATTGCGCTAGTAGCGGCGAGCGAACGCGCATTAGCCCAAACCAATGAGTTCACGGACTTATTGGGGTTGTAGGACCACGCTATTCGATGCACATAGAACTGGAACAATTTGGAAAGATTGACCGCAGAGGGTGATAGTCCTGTACAGGTACAAATGTGTTATTGATAGTGGTATCCTGAGTAGTGCGGGGCACGGGAAACCCTGTATGAATCTGGCGGGACCATCCGCCAAGGCTAAATACTCCTGAGAGACCGATAGTGAACCAGTACCGTGAGGGAAAGGTGAAAAGAACCGTGAATAACGGAGTGAAATAGATCCTGAAACCATACGCTTACAAGCGGTCGGAGCATCTTCGGATGTGACGGCGTGCCTTTTGCATAATGAGCCTACGAGTTACCGTTTCCAGCAAGGTTAAGTACTTAAGGTATGGAGCCGTAGCGAAAGCGAGTCTTAATAGGGCGCTATAGTTGGTAATGGTAGACGCGAAACCGTGTGATCTACCCTTGGGCAGGTTGAAGCTGTGGTAACACATAGTGGAGGACCGAACCCGTTGACGTTGAAAAGTCTTGGGATGACCTGAGGGTAGGGGTGAAAGGCCAATCAAACTCGGAAATAGCTCGTACTCCCCGAAATGCATTTAGGTGCAGCGGTACATTAGTTTTATAGAGGTAGAGCTACTGATTGGATGCGGGGGCTTCACCGCCTACCAATTCCTGACAAACTCCGAATGCTATAAAATGATGTGTATCAGTGAGGGCATGGGTGCTAAGGTCCGTGTCCGAGAGGGAAAGAACCCAGACCATCAGCTAAGGTCCCAAAATATATGTTAAGTTGAAGAAACGCGGTTGGACTGCCCAGACAGCTAGGATGTTGGCTTGGAAGCAGCCATTCATTTAAAGAGTGCGTAACAGCTCACTAGTCGAGCGGTCCGGCATGGATAATAATCGGGCATAAACATATTACCGAAGCTATGGCTTTCAGATTTATCTGGAGGGGTAGGGGAGCATTGTAACAACGCTGAAGGTGTACTGCGAGGTATGCTGGAGTGGTTACAAAAGAAAATGTAGGCATAAGTAACGATAATGCGGGCGAGAAACCCGCACACCGAAAGACCAAGGTTTCCTCAGCTATGCTAATCAGCTGAGGGTTAGTCGGGTCCTAAGGCGAACCCGAAGGGGGTAGTCGATGGACAAGCAGTTAATATTCTGCTACTTGCCCCACGTTAAAGCGGACGGAGGCGAAAATTAGGTGCGCACAGACGGAATAGTGCGTTGAAGGGAGTGGTAACACCCCGATAGTACACCAAAGCTACGGCGGCGGTGATAATCCTGAGGATCGACTTCCAAGAAAAGCGAGTGGCGGCAACCCGTACCGTAAACCGACACAGGTAGTTGGGATGAGAATTCTAAGGTGCTCGAGAGATTCATGGCTAAGGAACTAGGCAAAATGGGCCCGTAACTTCGGGAGAAGGGTCGCCCTTCAGTAATGGAGGGCCGCAGTGAAGAGGTCCAGGCGACTGTTTATCAAAAACACAGGACTCTGCTAAATCGAAAGATGACGTATAGGGTCTGACACCTGCCCGGTGCTGGAAGGTTAAGAGGAGATGTTAGCTTCGGCGAAGCATTGAATTGAAGCCCCAGTAAACGGCGGCCGTAACTATAACGGTCCTAAGGTAGCGAAATTCCTTGTCGGGTAAGTTCCGACCTGCACGAATGGTGCAACGATCTGGACACTGTCTCAGCCATGAGCTCGGTGAAATTGTAGTATCGGTGAAGATGCCGATTACCCGCTACGGGACGAAAAGACCCCGTGCACCTTTACTATAGCTTAGTATTGACTTTGGACAAGTGATGTGTAGGATAGGTGGGAGACATTGAAGCGGTATCGCCAGGTATCGTGGAGTCATTGTTGAAATACCACCCTTTACTTGTTTGAAGCCTAACTTCTGAAAAAGAAGGACAGTGCTTGGTGGGTAGTTTGACTGGGGTGGTCGCCTCCAAAAGAGTAACGGAGGCTTCTAAAGGTTCCCTCAGCACGCTTGGTAACCGTGCGTAGAGTGCAATGGCATAAGGGAGCTTGACTGAGAGACATACAGGTCGATCAGGTACGAAAGTAGAGCATAGTGATCCGGTGGCACCGCATGGAAGGGCCATCGCTCAAAGGATAAAAGGTACGCCGGGGATAACAGGCTGATCTCCCCCAAGAGCTCACATCGACGGGGGGGTTTGGCACCTCGATGTCGGCTCGTCACATCCTGGGGCTGGAGAAGGTCCCAAGGGTTGGGCTGTTCGCCCATTAAAGTGGCACGCGAGCTGGGTTCAGAACGTCGTGAGACAGTTCGGTCTCTATCTGTAGTGGGCGTTAGAAATTTGAGTGGACCTGATCCTAGTACGAGAGGACCGGATTGGACCAACCTCTGGTGCACCAGTTGTTCCGCCAGGAGCATTGCTGGGTAGCTACGTTGGGAAGGGATAAGCGCTGAAAGCATATAAGCGCGAAACCCACCACAAGATGAGATTTCTTTAAAGGACCGTGGGAGACGACCACGTTGATAGGCCACAGGTGTAAAGGCAGCAATGTCATAGCCGAGTGGTACTAATAATCCGTTGAGCTTGGTGCAATCCCGGCCCCCTAACCCCCAAAGGGGGAACAAAGGGGCCGGTGGAAAGCCTCTAAGGCGCATATAA
>NZ_JAVRHP010000176.1:0-3335 GCF_031846505.1 Autumnicola edwardsiae | reverse complement strand
TGGTAATAATAGGTGCTGTTATCTACAAATTCTTCAGATGATTTTACAAGAATCGAATCCTTTAAAATCGGCCTTTCATTACCGATACTTTTGGATAACGGAATGAAATAATTGAGCTTAGAAAGCTGTTTTTTATACCTTACAATATACGAAAAAATCGAACCATTTCTATTGACTACCAGTAGATTACTTTCCTTCCCCGGCTTCGCTTGAAGAAGGCCAAAATACTGTTCTTCTTCACGATTGTAAGTAAATACAAAATTGTCAGAACCGGTTATGCCTTGGCGGATAGGTTCTGGGAAGAATAGCGCAACATTCTTGGTGTCGTTGGCATAAATAGTGTCAAGAGGTATGGGTTGCTGTTGTGCTGTAGCCTGTGCCAAGCAAAGTCGAGGTGCGAAAGTGTAAACAAATCCAATTAATATTAAGATAAAAGTTTTCATAGTTTAGGCTTTAGAATTAATCTATAGTTATTTAATACGGTTACTTTAACATTGCGATTGTTTCGTCTTAGGACTTTTGAGACACCGCCTACTTGCGGAATGGTAGGTATGTTAATGTCACCAATAATATCGTCCAAAACTTCGGTGGTGGCTTCTGCCCTGAAATTGTTCTGTACGTAGATGCCCTCGCTACCATCTGATAAATCAAAAGCCTTGAGTTTAGTAGGGTGGTGCTGTATGTTTTCAATTTCAATGAGCGCTCGGTTGGGTTGAAAGCTGATAAATCCAAAAACAGGTGTGTTCTTAGGCATTTCTTTACCACTTATGGTAGCAACTTTGGTAAGGCGCATTCGTAATCTGGTATTCGCTTTTACTACTTGATCGCCATCTACAACCACATAAATAGTTTCATCTGTATTGCCGATGATTGAAACTTCATTGAGTTTGGGCGCAGCAGCAAAGAACAATTGATGTTCCAATCCCAGTTCTTTCGCTTGGATTTTTTGTTCTCGTTTTACTTCTACAGAATCTATCTTTGAAACCGCTTTGCGAACAGTTCTTTTGTGTCCCAAGTTTTGGTATCGCTTTTCTGAATATTGGATCTTACCAGCTTCATATATGCTATCTACGATACGCTCTTTTTCGCGATCTGGAAGATCTGGGTCGTAAAATCCCAAGGAATCAATCAGTTTTTCATCATAAATGCTGGGCGCATTATTTTCACGTACTTTCTTCAAGTCGTTAATCGCATCCAGTTTGGAATCATACTCTTTTTGATCTTCTTCTAAATCTGGAACTAATGTTTGCTTAAGGTTTTCAGTTTCACTTTCATCATCGCCCATTACCATTACGGAATAAGAAATGATGAATATGACAATCACGGCCAATACTGCTGCAAATACTATTTTATTCTTTTCTACTTTCATCGTTTAGTTTTTTTAAGGTGTTCTCGAAATAGTTGGTAATTAATAATCCGTGCGGATTGTTGGGGAAGTTTCTGTCAACCGTAATCAAGTTTCCGGTGGAAATCAACTCATAGGTGTCGATGATTGAACCTCTATTGATTTCAAAAATGGTGGTTGTTATAAAACTATACGAGCCATTATTTTCAGATAGTCGTGAATCGATGCTCAGTACTTTTTGAACCAAGGAATACTGAAGCAACCTGTTGTAAACACCATCCGCTTTTTTCTGGAGGTAGAGATTGTCCACGGAACTATTGCCCAACCACAATGCCTTTTCCAAATTGCGTTCATAATTACTCGCATCTATGTTATAGAAGTAGTTATGGAACAGATCCAAATGTGCTAAAGCTTCAACCCGAAAATTTTCCTTTTGGGTTACGAGCTTCAGCGGAATTATACTGCCATCGGTATTGATAGCAAAGGCACTATTAAGGGCTTTTTGATTGGTGTTGAATACCATCCAAACCGAAAATGTGCTGGATAGTAAGGCGCAGACAACTATTGCCAAAACGATAAACCGATTCAATTTTAGGACGCTGTAAATGTTCTTGTAAGGTGTTTTCATTCTGAAAATATTTAGTTGGTAAATAGTCTTAGCGTAAATGACGTGGCACGTTTATATAGGGTGAATTTCAAGAAAACAATAAAACCTACTGATCCCAACTGAACCACAGGTGCAAAAAAGCCCTGGCCAACCTCTGTTCCAAAAAGGTTGACCCAAAAATTGGTGTTGATTTCCGTATATATGGCATTGATAAATATATTGACCAGAAAGAAAGCTGGCACCAGCATAAACACCGCTGCATATAGTTTGAAGAACGTATAGGCGAGCGAACGAAACTTTTCAAAAACTGCAAGACTAATGACCAAAGGAAAAAATGCTTGCATTATTCCTAAAAGGAAGAAGCGCTCTGCTAAGAATAGCGGGTAGATGAACAAATCCAATATCCAAAGTAGGGTAGTTAAGATAAATGCCAATATTTTAAAACCGTATAAAGGTGTAACCAGGGCTTCATATAAAAGTGTCATCGCTGAACTTGCGGCATCAAACAAACTTACGTCTTCCTCTAATGGAATATCCTGCATTTGCAAAGGCAATAATGCTGGTGCTGTTCCTCGATATTGTTCTTCAATGGCGACTAAAATGCCATCAAAAAATCCCAATACCTGAGTTGAGAATATGACCAAGATGACAATGGTAAAATTCTTGACCAATTCACCAGGACTCAATCCCCAAGTGTAACCGTCCTTCTCTGCAATTCCTTCGTTATATTTTTTAAGGATGTTGACCAAAAAGAACAAGACAGCGAGCGTTTTCATTCCCGCAATTGTGTATTGCGAAAAATTGCTGGCTTGTATGGTCTGGAAAATGGTATCGATATATTCCAAACCAATTCCTAAGAGAATGGTCGCGTTCATTTTAATAGAATGTTTCTCGGTTATTGACTTTATCTTGCATCTTTCTGAAAGAAATAATGTCTCGATAGCGTTTTGTTTTTGTAGTTATGTTGGAAACCATCTGCTTTGATTCCAGCTCCTTTGCTTTTAAAATTTCAGCACGTTCTGCATCGCTCATTTTGAGATAATCGCTGGACAGGACTTCATCAATAAAATCTACCGTCTCCAATGAGTTTTGAACAATAGCATCAAAAGATTTTACAACCCTTGAAACTTCCTCTGGTTTGATGTAGGGCGAGTTGAGTATGTCCAGTACATCGTTCTGCATTACGGTGATAAGGCGCTGATTGTTCTGTCCAATTTCCTCAACTGCTCTAAGCTGTTGTACCACACTTGATACTTTCTCAATGCTCTCCTTTGCATCTTTTAAGAACTTTACAGACTTAATCATTTGAGCTGTCTGTTTACCTGATTCTACAAGTTGTTTTACCAAGCTGATAAAATTGGTATTGTCATAAGTGGGCATTCC
>NZ_JAVRHP010000175.1:0-3411 GCF_031846505.1 Autumnicola edwardsiae | reverse complement strand
AGCCCTGAAGAAAAAGATTTGGCCAAGGAATGGATGGAGAAAGGAAATCATTAAAAAAGTTAAATAAATTTAAACAGAAAGATTATGATGGACGACTGATATTTTGGGGGAATGCACTGGATATGGTGGGGGCTTTGGATAATCCTTATCTTTTGGATATTCTTAATTCCTTATCCCACCCCGGGACAAAACAGACGGAAGGATAAGGCTATGGAAGCCCTGAGAGATCGATACGCCCGGGACGAGATAAGCGATGAGGAATTTGAACAAAAGAAGAAAGTCCTTCAGGATAAGAAGAAGTAGTTATAAGGCCACAGGTATCGAAGGCGATGGCACCTATGGCATATAAAAGAAGGTAAAAATGAAAAAACGGAAAGTATTTGTTTTTATATTCATTGGATTAGCCCTTGGCTTATTTATAATACAGCCCCTGGCTATTTCACTCCACATGTATGACATGCAGGGAGATAATGGCGAATGGTGGAAATACCTGCTTGCTTCATATCAGCAGGAATTTAGAGTATGGGATTTGGATCAAGCCATAATCAAATTGCTATTTGGACTGCTGGGCATTGCCTTGTCGCTTATGTTTATGGTCAGGCAAAGAATATTTCAATTGACCGGAAGAAGAGATAAGCTGGAGGAGATCAGAGAGCTGATTGCGGCAGGAGAAAACCAGCAAGTAGAATTTAAATCTACCTTGAGATGGGATTTGAGGCAGTTTAAACCGAATAAGGCTTTGGAAGACGTAATAGCAAAAACAATTGCCGGGTTTATGAACACCCAAGGAGGGCATTTAATTATCGGAATTGATGATGAAGGTAGTATTCTGGGGCTGGAACAGGATTATGGTACTTTAAAAAAACCTGGCAAGGACGGGTTTGAGCAATATATAATGCAATTGGTGTCCCTCAAGTTGGGTACCCATTTTTGCACTTTGGTTAAAGTGTCTTTTCACCAATTTGAAGAAAAGGATATCTGTTATGTAAGGGTTCATAAATCACAAAAACCTGTGTATTTGAATTTGAGTGACCGTTCGCATTTCTTTATCAGAACCGGGAATGGTACCCGTGAGTTGGATATGCCTGAGGCTCTGGAGTATTTGGAGATACACTTAAATTAATATAGACCCTATAAAATTGAAAAAATGATACAGGTATTGGACATAGAAAAAGAAAACTTGATTGCCGCTAAAGTCAATGGTAAAATCACAAAGAAGGATATAGAAAAAATCCATCCGCTCATCCACAACATCATCGGTAAATATCATAAGGTGTAAAATGGCATTTGTAGGCGAAAAAAATAGCAGGAATGGGTCGCTAAAGCTACTGATTTCTTTACTGGTTCAGAAGTCAAATATTTTGACCTTCAGGATAAAGAACAAGCAAAAAACTGGATATAAATAACTAAGGATATGAAAAAACTAAAAATCAAAATTCCCGTAATCCTTCCACAGGTGCCAAATGAAAAAGACACTTGTGTGCAAAGGCTCATTGAAGAATTAGAAGCCAAAGAAGGTCTTGATAAAGTGCATATAAAAGACGATCAGGAAGATACGGTGCCACAATTGTGCTTTCATTACGATCCGGATATAATTTCTATTGACAGCATTCAATCATTGGCAGAAAGAACCGGGGCTGAAATTACCGCGAAATATGGACATTTGCTTATAGAGGTTGAGGGGATTAGGCATACCCGGCATGCAAGGACTTTAGAAAAGAGTCTGCTGAATATCAAAGGCGTTTTGGAAGCTTCCGCCAATGCCGGAGGAATGATCCGTTTAGAATATGATAAACGGGAAACAAGTTTTGATGAGATAACTACAAAGCTCGAAAAAGAAAACCTACAAGTTAAAAAAAGCTCCTCTGCTGAGAATAAGGGCTTTAAATCTGCCGAAAAGAATCCTCAAAATTTAAATAAAGAAAAGGTAAGGGATATAGAAGAACAAAAGCATAAAGATACTGATCTCCAGAATCATAGAGAAGCGGATAGCCACGGGGCCGGGGAAGAACATTCCCACGCCCACGGAGGTATTTTTGGGAAAAACACCGAACTTATTTTTGCTATTATTTGTGGTGCTCTTTTGGGTATTGGTTTTGGTTTGTCCTACGTAACATCAATACCGGAATGGGTCAGCTTATCCCTATACATAGGTGCCTACTTTTTTGGAGGTTACTTTACAGCAAAAGAAGCCATACAGACCGTAGCCAAAGGTGGATTTGAAATTGATTTTCTCATGTTGGTCGCAGCTATAGGAGCAGCTATTCTTGGGGAATGGGCTGAAGGAGCTTTGTTATTATTTCTCTTTAGCCTGGGGCATGCCTTGGAGCATTATGCAATGAACAAAGCACGAAAATCTATAGCTGCACTGGCAGAACTGGCGCCAAAAACAGCTTTGGTTAAGAAAAATGGTAAAACGGAAGAAGTTGGTATCGAAAAACTCAATATTGGGGATATCATTGTGGTGAAACCAAATAGTAAAATATCTGCAGATGGCGTAGTGGTAGATGGGCAGAGTAGTGTTAACCAGGCTCCAATAACCGGGGAGAGTGTACCGGTAGATAAAGTTCCCGTAGAAGATGTTGAGAAGGATTACTCAGAGGTAGATGATATTAAAGATGAAAACCGCGTTTTTGCCGGAACGATCAATGGGAACAATACTTTGGAGATTAAAGTTATCAAAGCAGCCAAAGATTCAACGCTTTCCCGATTGGTGAAACTGGTTAACGAAGCTCAGACTCAAAAATCGCCTACCCAGTTGCTCACCGATAAATTTGAAAAATATTTTGTGCCGTCCGTCCTTATTTTGGTCGGGATTCTTTTGTTTGCTTTTTTAGTTATTGACGAACCCTTTAGCGCCAGCTTTTACAGGGCGATGGCCGTATTAGTAGCTGCAAGTCCCTGTGCGTTGGCAATCTCGACCCCAAGTGCTGTATTAAGTGGAGTGGCCAGAGCTGCCCGTGGCGGGGTATTAATTAAAGGAGGGCGCCCTCTGGAGGACCTGGGGGTTATTACCGCCCTAGCCTTTGATAAAACCGGAACTCTAACGGAAGGAAAGCCAAAACTTACCCAAGTGGTGCCACTTGGGGATATTTCAGACAATGAACTTCTCAAAATAGCAGTAGCCGTGGAAGGTCTTAGTGATCACCCCCTGGCCAAAGCTGTAGTTCGTGATGGAAAAGAGCGTCTGGAAGGCGAGGAAATCCCAAATGCCTCTAATTTAGAGGCAGTTCTGGGTAAAGGGATTAAAGCATCATTTGGCAATGATAAAATCTATATAGGTAACCTCGACCTGTACGAAGGGCTTGATGAGAGTACACCTTCCGAAAAAATAGCTACGAAAGTGCGTGGTCTTGAAGGTGGTGGAAATACAACAATGCTTATACGAAAAAATGAAGAATATATAGGCAT
>NZ_JAVRHP010000174.1:0-3441 GCF_031846505.1 Autumnicola edwardsiae | reverse complement strand
AGAAGAAATAATTTTTAATTTCGAGGCAAGCCTCGGAGCATTAAAATCTCGATTATCGAGTAAAGAGCCTGGACAACTGCTGAGTAGTTTAAAACTCTGTCCAATTTGTATTGCATGCTGGTTTTTAAATTCCAGAGCAGGAAATAAATTCTACTCCAAAAGATTCATTTTCAAGCTAAAAAGAAAAGAGATTTAAAAAACAACAATAAAACTTTTTTGGAATGAAAAAAGCTTGTTATATTTGCACCCGCATTCAGCAAATAGCTGATGAGGCACTCAGGAGAAATGGCAGAGTGGTCGAATGCGGCAGTCTTGAAAACTGTTGAGGGTCACACCTCCGGGGGTTCGAATCCCTCTTTCTCCGCAGAAAGTCCTACAAAAGGCAACAAAACCCTCTAAATAACTGATTTAGAGGGTTTTTCATTTTATTTGATTTCATTTGATATCAAATAATAGCAGTTAAAAAGGGGCTAATTCGGTGTCACTTAGAAACGATCTACAACTGACACCGAATAGATGTTAAATATTTGATATTCAGTTATTTAAAATGATGCTGATTTAATTATTTTTTACTACATTGAAGTAAATTTTAAATTTATTCGGTGTCAGTTCAACTCTCAATATTATTTTATATCAAAAAAAGTAAGGCCAATCTTCAGGGTCATACTAATATCTATCTCCGTATAACATTAGACGGCAAGCGAGCTGAGTGCAGTATTAATCGAAAAGTTCATATTGATTTATGGAATACTACATCGCAGAAAGCATTAGGCAACTCGCCAGAGAATCAGGAAATAAATAGAGAAATTGAGTTTATTAAAAATAAAATATACACCATAGAGCAAAAGCTTCAACGAGATGGAATAGCTTACTCCGCTACTCAACTTCGTGATGTTTATTTAGGTAAAGACAAGACAAAAAAGATGCTTTTAGAAATATTTCAAGAGCATAATGATGAAGTTGATAGTCTTATTGGCAAAGATTTCGCTGCCGGAACAGCTGAACGCTATCGTACTTGTAAAAAGCACGTAGCAGGCTTTATTAAGAAGAATTACAAGAAAAAGGACATTCCTGTACAGGATGTAGACCATAAGTTCATCACGGGGCTGGAATACTACCTTAAAACGACCCGAAAGTGTGCGCACAACTCAGCCATTAAGTATATCACAAACTTTAAAAAGATTATCCGTATTGCTCACGCTAACGATTGGATTGACAAAGATCCCTTCTTACATTGGAAAGGAAAATTGAAAATCGTTGAGCGCGAGTTTCTGACTGAAGAAGAAATCCAAAAAATTATATCACTCGAATTAAAAATGGACCGACTGGATCAAGTGCGCGATATTTTTATTTTCTGTTGCTTTACCGGTCTGGCGTATGCTGACGTTAAAAAACTAAATAGAGGTGATATCAGCGTTGGCGCAGATGGTGAAGAATGGGTTAAGACAAAACGCTCTAAAACCGATACCAGAAGTAACATCCCGATTTTACCCATTGCTAAAGTCATCATTGATAAATATAAAGATAACGAGCTGCTGAAAGAAAAAGATTTGGTGCTACCTGTTCTTAGTAATCAAAAAATGAATGCCTATATCAAAGAGATTGCAACTTTGGCAGGTATCACAAAGAATCTAACTTTCCATTTGGCACGACATACATTCGCCACAACGGTAACTCTAACGAATGGTGTTCCGATAGAGTCAGTTAGTAAGATGTTGGGGCATACCAATCTTAAAACAACCCAGCATTATGCGAAGATTTTAGATATGAAAGTGAGCAAGGATATGGCAATATTACGGTCAAAGTTCAAATAGGTTCCTAAAGTGGCTGCCCGTAGTCTTTTTTTCTAGAATCAAATCTCCTCAGATTATCAAGATGGCCAGAAATTGGACTGGTGTATTCTTCTTTTATTTTAAACCCTTTCTCTACATATTTTTTAGCACTCTCTTTCCAGTTCTTTATTTTAAGACCCCTGCTTAGTGTCCAGTTATTAGCTTGATAATAAGCATAGAACTTTTTTCCTTCCATAACTGGCCAATTGTTTTCTTTAAAAAAATTTAAAACAACTAGTTCATTTTTTGGCCTAGCCAGTTTATTTAGGTTTTCTTTTGTTTTATGTTTATAAGAAGGTACCAAATTTTGGCCTGGTTCTGGGGCGCAGGTAGCCAAATTTTGACCAACTGAGCTAAAAAAAATGGACATCTGAACTTTTGAACCTCGAGCCGGATGATAGGATGGATAATACCTCAAATATCCCCAATCATTCAGGTCCTTGAGATAATTGTGATAGGTTGTTTTTGATTTGATCTTTGCTTTTTCCATAATCCATTCCCTGTTTATGGTTATAGTCTTTTTGAAATATTCCCGATTCCATTTCTGAAAGAATGCTAGGTACAACGTAATATGACCCTGTTTAATCCTGTCATCATTATTGAAACGCTCAAATGCCTCGTTGAGCTGGATGATGTAGTTTACTTTTTCCATTGCTCATTATCATTAGTGTCCAGATATTTCTTTTCTCGATAACGGACCTCATTCTTTTCTTCACCAGATTTTTTAGCAAGTATCAACTTCTTTTTGGGCGGTTCGGTATGCTCAAAAAGAGAATATAACATTGCAACGGTTGGTTTCGTTTGGTTCTTTTCAATGTCTTTCATTATAGCAATCATTCCATTCATCCGTTTCTTAATGAGCAATGAAATTCGCTTTTCTAAGGTTTCCATATGTGGTCCCATTGACTCTACTGGGGATATTCCGTTTTCCTTAAAAAAGTCCATCATCAAGAGCAATGTCATAGATTGGGATTTTGACAACATTCTACTGAATATTCTAAATTCGTTAGCCACAGAACTTTTGATCTTTAAAGTTTCAAAACCCTCTTTTTCATACCCTTTATCCATAGTTTTTAGTAAAATTTCTGCCTGTTTACGACGGTTAACAACTATTTTTAGTAAAAAACAGCGTTTTTATTCAAATTCAAAAAAATAAAAAAAACCTGAAACACCCTATAAACAGTAGGTTTATAGCAAAATCGAATAACCGTAACAGGGCGACTGCCTGTTACCCTCTTGCTATTCGATTCCTTCATTTCATTTCAGGATCTTCATACTTTTCAGCAAAAGCTGAAAAGCTATTTTAGGAACTTTCAACACCATTCTTTTTTTAGTAATAAATGGAAGTTATGTAATTTTAATTTATTGACAATCATATAACTAAGCTAATTTATAAATCCATAATAGATGGTTTATATTGATGTTATTTGACACTCATTTTCTCTTAAAATCACATACTTATTATATCTTGAGCGTTTTCCTTTTCTTTTGATATTAAATTCTATGTAACTATATAATTACCGAATTTATTTATAATAAAATGATACAGGTTAGCGTTCAATTCAATCTTATTCACTTACTTCCCATAGCGCCATCGCCGTTACCTTTT
>NZ_JAVRHP010000173.1:0-3474 GCF_031846505.1 Autumnicola edwardsiae | reverse complement strand
TAACTCCGGAAAGGGCGAAGAAAATAGGCGAAGCAGCTTATAAAAAAGTTCTTGAAAAGCATACTTACGAGCATCGCGCAGAGCTATTGGAGTCGGTGATCTCAAGAAAGTTATACGGAGAAGCAAAATCTGCAGATTAATTTAAAGGCTGGATATGAAATTTGTAATTATAGGATTATCGGTAACTTCTTCCTGGGGAAATGGCCACGCCACAACCTATAGGGCTTTGCTAAAGGAACTTAAAGCCCTGGGCCATGATATTCTTTTTCTTGAAAAAGATGTACCGTATTATGCCAACAACCGGGACTTACCTAAACCTGACTTCTGTAAGCTTGGCTTGTACAAAACCAACGAAGAATTAAAAGAAGAATACAAAGATGCTGTTGCCAATGCAGATGTTGTGATTGTAGGTTCTTACGTTCAGCAGGGCGTTGAGGTTGGAAACTGGGCGATAAGCACTGCAAAAGGTATTACCGCATTTTATGATATAGATACACCTGTAACCCTGGCAAAATTGGAGCAGAAAGATTTCGAGTATCTTGATCCGGAACTTATTAGTAAATACGATATGTACTTGTCTTTTTCCGGTGGTTCTATTCTTAATCATCTGGAAGACCACTATGGGTCTCCAAATGCCAAAGCTTTATATTGCTCTGTAGATCCCGAATTATATTATCCTGAAGATTTAGAAAATAAATGGCAAATGGGCTATCTGGGAACTTACAGTCCAGATCGTCAGCCAACTGTAAGCGAGTTACTGAACAAACCTGCAGCACAATTTCCGCAGAAGAATTTTGTAGTTGCCGGTCCAAATTATCCTGAAGATTTTAAATGGTCGCCTAATGTACAGCGAATCGATCATTTGCCGCCTGCACAGCATCGCGAATTCTATAATTCTCAGAAGTATACCCTTAATGTAACGCGCGAGGATATGATAAGGGCCGGATATTCTCCAAGTGTACGTTTGTTTGAAGCCGCTGCCTGTGGCGTGCCGATTATTTCTGATTTCTGGAATGGAATAGATAGTATTTTTAAAATTAACACAGAAATTGTGATTGCCGGAAGTGCTGCAGATGTAAAACAGTGTTTCGAATCTATAGGAGAGGATGAAAGAAGGCAAATTGGCGAAAATGCAAGAAAAAAAGTGCTTCAACACCATACCGCCAAAGCGAGGGCTAAAGAGCTGGAGACTTATGTTACAGAAATTCTTGAAACCTCAAAAATTTAAAAAAAATAAAATGTCGACCGAAACAGAAATAAAACAACTGGAGCCCTGGTTCCACAATATTCATCTTCCAGATGGAAACCAGACTGCGACAAATCATTTTTTGGGCGATTTTCCGGCTTTTAAATGGAAGAATATTAAAGATGCTATTCCGGAAGATTTGACCGGCTGGAAGGTTTTGGACATTGGCTGCAATGCTGGTTTTTATTCTATAGAACTTGCAAAAAGAGGAGCAGAGGTTACAGGGATCGATCTGGATGAGCATTACCTTAAACAGGCCCGATGGACTGCTAAGCAGTTTGGTTTAGAAGATCAGATTACTTTTAAGCAAATGCAGGTTTATGATTTTGCCCATTCTGAAGAAAAGTTTGATCTGGTTTGGTTTATGGGAGTTTTTTATCATTTACGATATCCGCTTCTGGCAATGGATATTTTGTCCCAAAAAACAACCAGGATGATGGTTTTTCAAACCTTGTCCCTTCCTGGGAAAGAAGAAATGGGAGTTCCGGAAGATGTAGAATTCCACAAAAGGGAAATAATGAAAACTGATGCATGGCCAAAAATGGCATTTATCGAAAATAAACTGGCGGGAGATCCTACTAACTGGTGGGCGCCAAATCATCAGGGAATAATTTCGATGCTTAGAAGTTGCGGCTTCAAAGTAACCGCAATGCCAGAAGATGAAACATATATTGCTGAAAAAGATGAAGAACTGAAATCCACTCTCGAAACCTGGAATTTTTCAGAATATCTTTCTGCAGTTGGAAAAGACTGGAAAAAAGAAGTGGAAAAGAAAACTAAGAAATAACAATTAAAACAAAGAATTATGGCAACTCAAGATTCAAAAACAACAGCAGATCACAAAACTATTCAAAAATGGGCTGAAGAGCGGGATGGAAAACCTGCTATTGTTAAAGGAACAGGTGACAGTGGCAAAGCCGGCGGACTCCTGAGGATAGACTTTCCCGGTGGAGCCGAGGAGAGCCTCGAAGAACTTTCCTGGGATAAATTTTTCACTATTTTTGATGAAAACAACCTGCAGTTTCTTTATCAGGAAGAGACGAAAGATGGCAGTAAAAGCCGTTTCAATAAATTTGTAAATAAAGACTAAACAGGAGCTGGTAAGTTTAAAAGTTTCAGGTTTTTAAAGACAACATATGGGTAGAGTACTTATAACAGGGGCCGCCGGTTTACTGGGGTCACATTTATGTGATAGATTTATTAAGGAAGGTTTTGATGTTGTGGCGATGGATAACCTTATCACAGGTGATTTAAAGAATATCGAACACTTGTTTGCCCTGCCGAATTTTCAGTTCTATCATCACGATGTAACCACCTTTGTACATGTGCCTGGCGAGCTGGATTATATTCTCCACTTTGCTTCGCCGGCCAGTCCCATAGATTACCTTAAAATACCTATCCAGACTTTAAAAGTTGGAGCTATGGGGACCCATAATCTTCTTGGCCTTGCAAAAGAAAAAAAGGCACGCATCCTTATAGCTTCTACTTCAGAAGTTTACGGAGATCCCCTGGTTCACCCTCAAGCCGAAGAGTATTATGGCAATGTGAATACGATTGGCCCACGCGGAGTTTACGACGAGGCCAAAAGGTTTATGGAATCTATTACAATGGCTTATCACCGTTTTCACGATCTGGATACGAGAATAGTACGTATTTTTAATACCTATGGTCCCAGGATGAGGTTAAATGACGGGCGTGTAATCCCGGCATTTATCGGTCAGGCTTTGCGCGGTGAAGATCTTACAATTTTTGGCGACGGGAGCCAGACCCGTTCTTTTTGCTATGTAGACGATCAGATAGAAGGGATTTATAAGCTTTTGATGAGTGATTATGTTTATCCTGTAAACATTGGGAATCCAAAAGAAATTACCATAAACCAATTGGCTCATGAAATTCTTGAACTTACCGGCAGCGATCAGAAGGTGATCAATAAACCCCTGCCTGCAGACGATCCTTTGCAAAGACAACCAGACATTACCAAAGCTAACGAAATATTGGACTGGTTTCCTGCAGTTTCCAGAAAAGAAGGATTTGCAAAGACTTTTGAGTATTTCAAAAACCTGAACGATGAAGAACTCTTTAAAAAAGAACACAAAGACTTCAAAAAGTATAATAAAGTCTAAACCCGGCAGGATATTTTTAATTATTCTGCTGCTGACTTTAATTTATCCGGTTTGGTCCTTTTTTCAGCTAAAGGAAACAGGTGGAGGTCTTGATGTTAATGAAGA
>NZ_JAVRHP010000172.1:0-3504 GCF_031846505.1 Autumnicola edwardsiae | reverse complement strand
TAGTTTTTAGTTTCTAGATTAACCCACCAATCAAACCTTCAGCGGCATCGTTAAAGAACTTTGTAGTTCCGGTTGTTCCACTTTCTCTTTGCTCTAAAAGATTTTCAATTAGCACTCTTGAAACCTCGTTTACGCTTTCCTCGCTCTCTAAATAGCGTGGTGCAATGGGATTTACCCGATGGATGATTTTATCGAAGGAAATGACCTTAAACGGCATATCGTTATCCTTAAAAAGTGGATATGCCATTTCGGTCAATTCAAAATCTTTATAGTCGTGAATAATTCCGCAGAAGCGCTCTTTCCGGAAATGCTTCAAAAATCCATAAATCACACTTTCAGTCTTACCACTTCCCGCAGAGCCGATGACGGACGCACCACGTTTTATATTATCCAATTTGAAATTTCCTTTATTCGTAGAAAAACTGACTCGATATTTGGTATCGCCATTTTTAGGCTTTACGGTTTTGTGCAGAAAAACATACAACGCTATATTAATTAGCATAAGCGGACAAACCAAATAAAGCATTAGCGGTACTAATTCATTTGTATCTGACATATAGAATATCAAAGTTGAAAGTAACAGTATATTTAAAAGAAACGCATATCTGCTTAGCCGAAATAGCATATAGAAAACCGTACTAGCCAAACCAATAATTGAAAGTATCGTTATTAGATTATCTATCTGCATAGTCATTAGATTCCGATGGAACTTGATTTTATGGCCACTTCTGCGCCACGTCTTAACCGTTTAAAAATCCGAAGTGCAATTTGAGCTTGGCTAATTGGAATGGTCGGTACAATGGGCAATCCAGATTTTGTAATCATTTTAAAAGCCAAGGCTTTTTCGTTTGCTGGTAATTTCATCAATGTTGAAAAATATAGGTTCGGGTTTTTTACAAAGGTTTTTCGAGCCTTATAGGTTTCAGCATAATTGCGTTTGTAGCCAAATGTTTTGTCAAAGGTTTTTTCCGCTTTCGCGAAAAATGTATCTCGGTCAAAACCTCGTTTCACTTTTTTACCGTGCATTTCAACTTCCGATGCTTTGTGTTTACTTCCTGGGGAAAGACTAAATGTATTGGAAGCGTCTTTTCTGCTCACAATGATATGGATATGGCTTTGGTTTCCATCCTTTTTCATTCCCTGGACAATCCGTTTGTCATTTTGTTGATGTGGTGCTTGGCGTTCCAAGTTGGCAATTTCTTTTCTCATTTTTTTAATATTCCCTTCAACTCGTCCTTTCTGAATATTTCTGATTTCGGTTTTAAGCTGCAATATTTTTGTGGCAAAAGGTTGGTTCCCTTTTATCTGAAAATCTGTTCCCTTAAAGGTGCGTTGATGCTCAATTTTGGCGTAATATTTTATATCATCAATTGTTATGGGGCGTCCGTTTATTTCCCGATTGAAGGATGCAACATAACCCTTCATTATCTCTCTGGTGTAGGTTTTTAAATCTTGACTGCTGTTCTGCAATCTCTTCAATTCATACTTAGATGGACTGACTGTAATCGAGTAAAATTTAGGTTCTTTCTTTTTCAATTTTGCGGTGTTGCCATCAATCTCTTTGATAACTTCTTCAGCAGAAATCTCATCGCCATATTGATTAAAAAAATATTCCATATCAGCTTCTTTTAATCCCTCATTTTCCTTCTCTAAATAGCCCACAAAATCGGCTGAACTCTGACTGTAATTTGCATCCAATTTTTGCGGTGTGATTGTAATGTACATAACTTAAAAATTTATAGTTCGTTCTTCAAATTTCGCTTCTCTTGGAAACGAACTTTTTTCTTTTCCTCAGTCACTTTTTTCTCTAAAATGAGTGGTTTTTTTTCTGGTTCTTCTGCTTCAAATAAAGATTGAATCATTGCCACCGTAGGTTTGGTTTGCGTCTTTTCCACATCTCGCATTATGGCAATGACCGCATTAATTCTCTTGAGCAGTTTCGCTTCAATGGTGCGTCCTGTCGGTCCTAATTTTTCCTTTGGCGAAATTTCATTATAGAAGAAAAAATCCAGCATTGCTGCCATAGCTTCTGTGTGCGATTTGAAGTAAGTGCGTGAAAAAGTTTGGAAACGTTTTGCAGTTTCCTTTTTAAATCTAATTCCGATAAATGAGTCCATATTTCGCCGATTTGTCGCAAAATCTTCCCTAAAAATGGGCGTTCTCAGCCCGTTTGTCGCAAATCGTAGATTGTCAGGATTTTAAAATATATACAAATAGCTGACAATCAGCTATTTGAAAATCAAAAGAAATCCGAAACATCGCGAAGCGTGTTACCCTCTTGCTATTCCTTTTCGTCACGCGCAAGCGTGACAAAAATCCATACAATCCGGCTAAAAAGCCGATTGCCATTTTCAGGGAAAATGATTTTCCGATATGTTATTTTTCGATTTGTACGGTTATCAGCGAAAGTCGAAAAGTGGATAACCCTACTTAAATTTGAATGCTGAATTTCAGCGAAATAAAGATACGTTTTTTTCTTGACTATATATTAATTGCATACAAAAACACCTCTAAATTTTAGAGGTGTTCGATGCTCTATATAATAATGCTAAATGTTGAATACGAAATTATAGGTGTATAAGTTTTTAATCATTTCCTCGTCAATCAAGTTTTCATAATCTGCACCAGTTTCTTCCACATATTTTTTTATGGATTCCCCATAAAGATGTGTTACGTGTTCTCTCGAAACCTGTAAAAGTTCCTCTTGTTTTTCCTCGCTCAAATCTTGAAATTTTATGTAAATCATAGTTTCAAAATTTTAATATTCGCTTGGTAACATCAGGGTATCATTTACAAAAAATAAACGCAGTTCATCGAGTGGAAAATCGGTTGCCCTGTAACCGTGTTTTTCAAAAATATTGTCGTTGCCATCGCTGTAAATTATCTCGGCTTCATAGCCTGTATAATCCTGTTTTTCTTTGGGCAATCTTTTGAAGTCTATGGTTACAAACTCGCTTCGGTTCATCAGACTTTTTGCAATTACAGACGTGTCCGTAATAAGCCAAAAGCATTCTGCTACTTCCAATAAATATTTCAATCCGTCGGTAAAACGGGTTCGCAATAATGGGATTTGATAGAACATTTCTGTTCCTGTAAAATATTGCAATCGCTCTTTTATTTCATTAATTTGTGCTTTCATTGTACATATATTTAATGTGTGAATAATGAAAAAGAGGGCGCAACTTTCCAGAGGAACGCCCTCTTTATTTTTAAAGATTACTTGTCGCTCTTGCTTCCAAGTAAAAGGATTTCATCGGCTACAACTTCCGTTACATAGCGTTGGTTGCCATCATCGGTGGTATAGGTTCGGGTCTTTAGTTTCCCCGTAATTCCAACTTCCTTGCCTTTTTCGACAAATTTTTCAACGATTTCAGCCGTCTTGCCCCAAGCCACTACGGTATGCCAGTTGGTGTCCGTTTGCTTTTCGCCTTTGCTGTCTTTGTAATACTCATTTGTGGCTAATGAAAAACGGGCTACTTTTTTACCGCTTTCAAGGTTCGTAAT
>NZ_JAVRHP010000171.1:0-3512 GCF_031846505.1 Autumnicola edwardsiae | reverse complement strand
GTAGCATCTGCAAGCATTATATTAATTGATTTTTCTTTATAAAATCCATCATTTTTGCGGTTACTTTTTCACTGAACTTCTCTGCTTTATTTTTATACTTTGGTTCTATCATAGGCCAATCCTTCATAGCCTCTCTGATAATACCTAGGTCATCGGATTCTAACTTGCTCATGCAGCGATACACTGTGTTTAAAAGCTCCATTTTATAGATATCATTGTTTATAAATGGCTCCTGATGAATCGAAAGAATTTGATTTAACGAAGTTATATATGATCTGTTTTCATTTAAATTAATCCAGTTTTGCAATTCCTTTTTTGCTTCCGGTTTGACTCTATAAACCTTTCTACCATTTTCAAGTTTAAATTTATAAATGAAAGGGTTAGTCTCAATATTTTCAGCAATAGTATCTGAGAACATGCCCCAGGGTCTTTCTTTAAATTTCACTTTCTCTAACCGCTCTTCTTTTAAAATTTGCTGAAGATTACTCATTGTCTTTTGAATCCCAGTTTTACCATGAGTTCTTCCGGTTGTCTCCTCTTCAATTAATTGAACAGCTGCAATCTCTTTGTAAAAATTCAAGTTTTCAAAAAGAGAATCTACGAAATTTGAATTCTTCCTATAGCCTTCGTTATCCTCCGCTGCGATATTGAACTCATTATCAACTTCCTTATATGCTTCTTTAATGCCCACCTGCCCATTCATAAGCATTGGTAATAGCCAATCGCGGAGTTCGGCGAGTCGTTGGTTTTCTTTTGAACAAACTATAATTTTATCGTGTAATGGATCAACAATTTCTTTAAAATCATCTAACACTTGTTCATTTGGAATACAAACTTTTAATCCAAAAAGTTCATTTTTTGTAATAGCTCCAAAAGTAGTTCCTGATGCATTTTTTCGGTCAAAAATTTGCTTAAAATAGACCATTTGACTCCATAGATATGATATTGAACCTTTCTTTTCCCTTAATGCAGCAAGACCACGACCTATACAGCAATCCTCCATTGCTTGGTTAATTGTTCCAACAGGTGCTCTAACGGATAATAAAATATCTCCCTCTTGAGCCATTCTCGACGGCTCTGTTGTGTATTGCCGAACAGCTGGAAATCTTAGACCAAAATCGGTTGAGCCTTGGTAAAAAACAGTGCCTATCTCTTCCTGATTATAAGAACTTCCAGCTGGTGACTGCCCCATCGTTATTTCTGCAATATCAGATAAAGTTCCATCTTCCCATCCTTTAGGTATCTCACGTTTTAATTCGGCATTATAGACCATTTTACCGCTGGAAGCTTTATATGGTTTTCCGGCTAACCTCGGTTTGCCGATGGATGCTGCATAAGCTTTTGACATTGGGAAATCAAACTGTACAAACCAAAAATCATACACTAACTTGGCCATTGCCTCTAACTGCTGATTGATTTTTTGGTTGACTTCTATTTTTTCATTTAAAACTCCTAAAAATTCGCATATACCCTTTCTTTTTAGCTTTTCAGGCAATTTGAACTCTACATTGAAAAGTCTTAACTTATCAAGCTCCCCCTGACCTGTACTGCCATCCATAAAAGTTTGAATAAATAACTCTTCATTATAAAAAGAATAAGAAAAGGATTCTGCTAAGTAAAAATCCTCTATCCTTAATATTAAGATGTGACTATCTGTAATAACTGTTTCGTCTTTTGGTAGATCTCTGACAAAACAACATCTGCCCGCTGTACCTTGTCCAGTAGAATTAAATAGAATATCCCCAATTCTCAATATTTTTTTTTCACTAAACTTTTTATTCCCGTCGTGAAATCTTGAAAATTTATAATCTATAGAATTATTTCGTATACACTTTTGATTTAGAACAATTATATCACTTTCATCTACATATTTTGGAGTTATTCCTTTCAAAGAATCCACTACATAATCCCCTAACCTATACCAACTATTCATAAGAAAGGTTTTCTAAATTATGAACTATTTTATTTTCAAGTCTTGTTGAATCTAGAAATAGGTTTTTAATATTACTCTTGTGCTCATTAATAAGGTTATTGTATTCTTCAAAGGAAATTTCTTGATAATCAATCTTCACTTCAAAATATTGCCCGGCACTTAGGGAATAATTTTTGGATTTGATTTCATCATAATCTACCGCAATGGAAAAATCATCTACAGCTTCTTTATTAACAAATGTTTTGATGATGTGTTTTTCTTCGTCTTTAGACAGAACTGTTTTTTGCGCTTTGCCTTCTTTTATGCTCGTTCCTAAATTACTGGCATCAATAAGTACTACTTTGCCATCGTTGGCTTTATCAAAAAACACAATAGAAACATTGGTTCCCGTAGTGGCAAAAATATTTGAAGGCATACTTACCACCCCGGCCAGCATTTTGTTTTCTACCAGTTGTTGGCGTATTTTTTTATCAATCCCGGATTGTGCCGTAATAAATCCAGTTGGAACAACAACGGCGGCCTTACCACCGTCAGCCAGTGAAAACATAATATGTTGTAAAAACATACTATAAATAGCCATTTTGTTTTTGGCCTTTTTGGGAACATTCGGGATACCTGCAAAAAAACGATCCTGGTTTATTTTTTTCTTTAATTCATCAACGTCGTCACTAAAGTCTAATTTAAATGGCGGGTTACTTACGATATAATTAAACTTACGTAAACGTCCATTCTCCCTATGAAAAGGAGCTGTCATAGTGTTACCTTGTATCACATTTCCAATACTATGTACAAGGTTGTTAAGAATTAAATTTAGTCTTAAAAGGTTTGATGATTTTTGAGAAATATCCTGGGAATATACGGTACACTTTTTAGGACCAATAGAATGTGCCAGATTCATTAGCAAGGTCCCGCTTCCCGCACTTGGATCATAAATAGTAACATCTGATACCGACTCGGGAACCAAGATGGCTGCCATTATTTTTGAGACTGAATGAGGCGTATAATATTCCGCATATTTTCCTCCACTATCATTATTATAGTCTTTAATAAGGTATTCAAAAATCGTCGAAAAGAAATCAAATCCTTCTTCCATGATGCCTTCGAAATTGACATTCACCAATTTATTAATAATCGCCCGTGCAAAATCATCACGTTTACTTGAATCCTTTACAAATTCGGTAATGCGATCAAACAACTGAATTTTAGATCCTCCACCGGTGGTAACAGAAAATATTGCCGAGTTTTTTTGGCTAATGTCTATAAGAGTATCATCTAAAGTTTTCGCAAACTCCGGGTCATTCTGCCTATTAAATAAATAAGTAATAAAATGCCGTGGAAATAAAAAAGCTGCATTAGATTCTAATTCAAACTCAAGTAAGCGGTATTCATCATCGTCCATTTTGGCAAGTTCTTCCTGCCAGTTTTCTCCTTCTGTCAGAGCAGGTTTTACTTTTTTAAGCTGGTCTGTGAATTTATCGTTTAAATATTTATATAAAAATGCTTGAGTAATGATATCAAATTCACTACTACTATTCCCTAAACCGTAACCTGCGCAAACAGCCTTCAGGTCATCAATAAG
>NZ_JAVRHP010000170.1:0-3529 GCF_031846505.1 Autumnicola edwardsiae | reverse complement strand
CTTTTACCTCTTTTGTACCTTCATCCTTAATAGTAGATCTGGTATCTAAAACACCAAAAACACGGTTGGCAGCCACCATTCCCATCTGCAACGTATTGAACTTATCTGCAATTTGTCGCAGCGGCTTGAACAACATTTGTGATAATTCTATAAACATAATAATCACCCCAAGGCTCACCGCATCACTTTCTATAGCACGCAATCCACCGAACCAAACAATTAAACCGATAGTAATGGATGTAGACATTTCTGCAATTGGAAAGAAAATTGAATTGTACCAGACCGTTTTCACCCAGGCCTTCCGGTGCTTATCATTAATATTTTTGAAATTTTCATACTCTTCTTTTTCGCGCGTAAAAAGCTGAACGATCTTCATTCCCGTAATACGCTCCTGAACAAATGTATTGAGGTTTGCGACCTGCGTACGGACTTCTTCAAAAGCAATTTTCATTTTTTTCTGAAAAACCCGCGTAGCATACATAATAAACGGAAGTACGGTAAGCACGAGCAAAGTCAGTTGCCAGCTTTGATAGAACATTACCCCCAAAATCACAAGCATTTTTAATAGATCACTAATGATCATAAAAAGACCCTGACTAAAAATACTTGCAATGGTCTCGATATCACTCACGGCACGGGTTACCAGCCTCCCAACAGCAGATTTATCGAAATACTTCATTTTAAACTGAAGCATATGCTCAAACAAATTCACCCTAAGGTCCCTTACCACTTCCTGCCCAAGCCAATTTGCAAAGTAAATAAAGCAAAACTGAAAAAGAACCTCGGCTATTAACACACCGCCCATTAGCAAGATATAAAACAAAAGTTCGTCGTAGTCCTGAGGAACTATTGCCTGGTCTATAGTGACTTTTAATAAATATGGACGTAAAACAGAGGCGATAGAAAGTAAAATAGCCGCAATCCCTACAAAATAAAAAGTCTTTTTGTAAGGATCTGTATATTTAAGCAGGCGCTTAAATAAATTAAAATCGAATGCATTTCCTGTTTTTGACGCCATTTACGCTACTGCTATTTTGGGATATTTTATTTCGGTTAAAAATAAACCTTGTGCCGGAACTGAGGTTCCTGCCCTTCCCCGGTCTTCACTTTTTATAATTTCATGCAGATTTTCCACAGAACTCTTTCCCTGCCCAATCTCTAATAAAGTGCCTACAATGGCACGTACCATATTCCGTAAGAATCTGTCGGCAGTAATGTAAAAAACCAACAAATTTCCTGATCTTTTCCAGACCGCAGATTCAATTTTACAATTATAAGTCTTTACATCTGTTCTTGATTTCGAAAAACATTTAAAATTGGTGTAAGTTCTTAATATTTCTGCTGCTTCATTCATTTTCGCAATGTCCAAATCTTTCTTCAAGTAAAAGGCCTTATCTAGTACAAATGGATCTTTATGCTGAATCACGTGATATTCATAACTTCTGCTTAAAGCATCAAAACGCGCATGAGCATCCAGTCGTACTTCAAAAATGTCAATTATCGCTATATCTTTAGGAAGCATGGAATTCATTTTGAATTTAATTTCCTCTGCATCCAGAATTACATCAGCATCAAAATGAGCAAACAATTGCTTTGCATGTACACCGGCATCTGTTCTTCCCGCACCTACAATTTCTATATTCTGCTGAAGTAAACGCGTTAAAACTTCTTCAATTTTTTCCTGGACAGAAACGGCATTCGGTTGCCTTTGCCAACCATGATACGCAGTTCCCAAATAAGCCAGTCCCAAGAAATACCTCAACCTAAAAATATTATTTTTTACATTAGCGAAATGCAAAGATAAGGCAATTATTACAGCTGCAATCCCATGAAGCTTTGGGTTTCTAAATGAATAATAAACATAATCCGTTCCGGTTTGAAAAAAATACTTTTACTGAGTGACACTCACAATCATATAGATGATAGAATCCTCCACTACGCTGGTGAGGCTGATGAAATTTGGCACGCAGGAGATATTGGAAATGTTGGTGTGACTGATGAACTTAAGAAGATAAATCCTGTAATTGCTGTTTACGGAAATATAGATAATGCCGAAGTAAGGAAAGAATTCCTATTAAACCAGCGTTTTATGTGTGAGGATGTAGATGTTTGGATTACACATATTGGAGGTTACCCGAAGAAATATTCTCCGGCAATAAGGGAGGAAATAAAAAGAAATCCGCCGAAGTTATTCATCTGTGGGCATTCTCATATCCTGAAAGTAATGAACGACAAGGACCTGAGATTGCTTCACATGAATCCCGGAGCCGCAGGTAAACAGGGCTTCCACAAGAAAAGGACGATGCTTCGGTTTAAAATTGAAAAAGAAAAGATCTTTGATCTTGAAGTCATCGAATTGGAATAAACATTTTTTGAAAAATGAACTAAATGCTTCCGTAGTAACAGTTTTGATGACACCCTAAAAATGGCAATTTTCGATCACTAATTAGGCCATAAGCCAGAATTTACAAGATCTTCCAGGCTTTAAAAAACTGGGAGATCTATTTATACAAGCTTTTACCTGACGATAAAAATCAAAAAACCCGAAGCTTTCACTTCGGGTTTTTCTACGCACTAATACTACTAAGATGATAGGCTTATCGCAATCGGTCCACAGATTTTACGAGATCTTCGTCCTTTTTTATAGCCTTATTGGCCAACACTAAAAAAACGATAGAAATTACCGGAAGAAGCATCCCAATACCCTTCTCTGAGATATCCTTCTCTCCAGGTACATTTAGCAACCAATAAACAAACAATCCTAGTAAAAAAAAGTTTAATATTATATTCAGACGGCCCAGTACAAACTGCAGCTTTCTGTTTCTAAACATAAAAACACTTATTAAGGACAATGCACCCGATAAAAGGAACATTATAAATACCATTAGTTCATCTTCAGCATAAATCGTTTCTCCAATGGAATTTTCCCAAAGATAAAAAACAAAAATTAATCCAAGGCTTACTATAGCCGCTAAAAAAAGATAAATAGTTTGTATGCGTTGTAGCATGATAAATTTGAAATTTGACTCACAAAAATAGATATTCTTTTCAAAAAACCTGTTTAAAAATTAAAATAAAGTCGTATAATTGCAGGAACATTTCGTAACCAATTCAAAACAGGTTACTTAAGACTCCAAAAAAATTCGATTCTTCCCGGAGAAGTTAAATCAATCCAAACACACTTATTCGTAATTATTCATGTTTGAAATTTCAGAATTAAAAGCTAAGAAATTGCCTGAGCTTCAGGAGATAGCTAAAACCTTAAATGTCCCAAAATTTAGAAGCCTTAAAAAATTGGATCTTGTATATCAAATCCTGGATTACCAGGCTTCCAATCCAGCGAAAGTAAAAGAGGTTTTAAACGATGAGAATGAAGCACCCGCAGCGTCTTCTTCAGCATCAGATAATAAACCAAAAAAAACCAAAGGAGGGAAAATCGGAAGCGATAAAAAACCTACGAAAAAGCAGGAAAAACCTTCATCTCCTGAAGAAAACAGAGATTCCGATAAAAAAACTGAAACTCCATCAA
>NZ_JAVRHP010000017.1:0-48968 GCF_031846505.1 Autumnicola edwardsiae | reverse complement strand
TATGATGATGATATTGATGAATATGAAGATTTTAAAGGAAGGGTTTATATCAATTCCAGAGGCGCTACCAACCGTTTTATGAGTTTGGATTTAAATGAAGATGATAAAGTAACTCTTTGGGTGCTTGGCCAGGATGGAAATGGTGAGCTTCACTTTGAAAATACACCAAATCCTGAATTACAGAATGACATGGTAAATGTGGGTGGTGAGCTTCAGGAAGTAAGTTTTGTGGCAAAGGCAAACGGAACTTATCACATCTACGACACGGCCGATAAGCCGAGCTATTTCAGGATTATCAGAAAACCTGCCACTTATGGGCAATTATCTGGAAACGTAGATCTTACTGAAGCGCCGGGAATTCCTGAAGACTATTCGATAGTATTTTCTATTGAAGAAGGAAAAACCTGGAATGTGACACCAACCGATGGTTCCTACGAGGTTGAACTGCCAATAGACTTTGACTACAATATTTCTCTTGAAGGAGCTGATGGATATGTAATTTCAGATGGTGCTTCGGTAACTATAACTGAAAGTGCAGCTACCCATGATATAACTATAGAAAAAGTAGAAATTTATTCTGTTACAGGATCAATTATTGGGTTGGATGAGAATATTGAAGATTTAGACTTAACCTTTACTCCAGATCCGGGTGCTGATGCACTTTATGTTCCGAAACCAGTGATTGATACAGATGCGGGAACATATTCTGTAAACCTTGAGCCAAATGTTCAGTATACTATTGAAAGTGAGGGTGTGGATGGATATTATATTCCTGAAAATACCCTGGAAATAATAGGTGAAACCACAAGGGACATCGTTTTTGAGGCTGAACCCGATGGGCCATTTGGAGATATTGACGGAGACGGAATTTTAAATGGCGTAGATAATTGTATCTCAACTCCTAATCCAGATCAGGCAGATGTTAATGAAAATGGAGTTGGAGATGTATGTGATGACGATGATGGAGACGGGATCATCAATTTTGAGGATAACTGCCCTGATTCTACAGAAGGAGCGACTGTTGATGTTTTTGGTTGTGAGGTTTTTGATTTGGCTGCCGATAATTTCAATATATCTGTATATGACGTAAGTTGTAACGGAAACGGTGACGGTTACATTAGCATTAATGCAGCAGATACAAATTACACGTATAATGTAGCCGTATCTGGTACAGGAACCGATGCTGCTACTTTATCATCTTCCAATGAGTTTTCAGCTAATATTGAAAATCTTGCGGCAGGAAATTATGATATATGTGTGACCGTTGACGGCCAGGACAATTATGAACAATGTTTTAATGTTACTGTAGAAGGGCCAACACCTTTGGAAGCCTATACTTCTATAAATAATGCCAGTAACTCAGTAAGCTTTTCTTTGGATGGCGCTGAAGTTTACACAATAGATCATAATGGTGAAATTACCACTACCTCACAATCCAGAATAAGTTTATACCTTAAAAAAGGCAGGAACAAGTTCAAAATTTCTACAGATTCTGAATGTCAGGGTACATTCTATAAGGAGGTATTAATGTCAGAAGAAGTTGTGCTGTTTCCAAATCCAACTAAGGGTGACCTTCAGGTTTATATCAATGGAGCAGATACCAATGTAAATGTTTCGCTTATTAATCTTAGTGGAACGGAATTTATTTCAGAAAAAATGGAAATTCCTTCAGACAGGGTTATTCATCTGGACCTTACCAATTATAGAAACGGAGTGTATTTCCTTCAATTGAAATCGGCAACGGTAAGTAAAACTTTAAAAGTTATAAAATCATGAAAAATTATATAAACATACCTTACTATAAACTGCTCCTGATTTTTGTTTTGGGCACGCTAACGTTTTCCTGTTCCAGCGACGATGATGCCGGGGTAATTAATGATGCGGTTCCGGGAGCAGCCTCGTTAGTTCTTCCGCAGGACAATACCGAATGTGAAGTAGGAGATGTAGTGGCCAATATGGCTGAAGTAGCATTTGAATGGAGTGAAGCCAGTGATGCTGATACTTATGACCTTGTGATTACCAATCTGAATACCCAGGAAGTAAAACAAAGGCCTAATTTGAACACTACGGCTATTGTGGTTAGGCTGGAAAGGGGAAATCCATATACCTGGAGCGTTGTTTCAAAGAATGACGGAGAGGAAACTACCGCTTCTGAAGCTTACAGGTTTTATGTAGCCGGGGAACCAGGTTCTAATAATGTGCCTTTTCCTGCATCTCTTATGGCACCTACTTCCGGAGCTATGCTGTCTTCTGTTGATGGTAAAGTGACTCTTGAATGGGATGCTGCGGAAACCGATACAGATGGTGATGCGTTAACCTATACCTTATTTGCAGATACGGTGGATGGAGATCAGGAACCACCTGAAGAATGGAAAGGACTTACAGAAACCTCTGTGGAAATTGAGGTAGCACCTAATAGTATTTACTACTGGCACGTGGAAACTACCGATGGTAAGAATACAGCCATAAGCAATACCTACTCTTTTAGAACGGGTGAAAATACTTCTTCTGTACAGGGGGAAATAGTGAGTACTTCCCAGGAAATTTTGGATGCTATTGCAGCGGCTGGCCCGGGCGATAATATCTATATCCGCGGTGGAGATTATACCTTCGATTCCACCATAGAAATTAATACCAGTGGTAGTGAAGGCAATATGATTTCCCTATTGGCTCACCCTTTAGATGAGACCAGGCCGAGATTTGATTTTTCATCGATGGCTGAAAATTCCTCAAATCGGGGAATAGAAGTAAGTGCAGATTACTGGCATATAAAAGGGATCGATGTATTTAAAGCCGGTGATAACGGAATGCAGACAAAAGGGAATAATAATATTATAGAATTCTGTACTTTTTCTGAATGTTCAGATACAGGGCTTCAGTTAGATAATGGGGCTGCTAATAACACTATCCTTAATTGTGATTCTTTCTTTAATGCCGATTCTTCTCTTGAAAACGCCGATGGGTTTGCAGCTAAGCTGAATGTAGGTTCAGGAAATACCTTTGTAGGCTGCAGGGCATGGAGAAATCTCGATGATGGCTGGGATGGTTATTTAAGAGAAGGTGATAATGTTACGACTACTTATGAAAATTGCTGGGCCATCGAGAATGGTTATTTAGAAGATGGTACTCCCAGCGGTGGTGACGGTAACGGATTTAAAACCGGAGGAAGCGATGATAAGGAGCTAAAACATAATGCCATTTATATGAATTGTGTGGCAGTAGGTAATGCAGCAGACGGTTTCGATCATAACAGTAACCGCGGCGAAGTAACACTTTACAATTGTTCCGCTTACGAGAATGGCAGGAATTATGCTTTTAGTAATACCAATCCATTGGAAAAATTAACCATTAAAAATTCTAATGTTCTTGGCGAAGTTGGCAGTATTAACGCCACAACCCTGGATGTTTCAAATAACAGCTGGATGGAAGGAGTGGAATCTTCTGTAGCTGATTTTGAAAGTTTAGACTATGCTGAACTAACCGGCCCCAGAAATAGCGATGGAAGTCTTCCTGATGTTAGCTTTTTCCATCTTGAGGCAGATAGTGATTTAATTGATGCGGGAGTAGATGTAGGTTTGCCTTACAATGGTTCTGCACCAGATCTTGGAGCATTTGAATTCTAAATAAAATTCTTACTAGTTCCTTTTTGGAACTAGTAAGTTTATAATAGTTGAAATCAATATTGATTGATAATTTAATCTTCAATATGGTCAATAATTATAATTTTAGCTTTTTTAAGCTATAAAAACTTTTATAAGTTAAAAATTTTAGTATTAAAATTTGGTATTTAATAATAATTTAACGTATGTTCGTGTAATCGATTACATAAAGAACCTATTGAAAATTTTAAGCTCTATGTTATCAGTGATATTTGAGCAACTAACTGTTAAAAATTAACTAATTATGAAAAAAATTAAGCGGATTATTGATTGTCATCAGTTGATTTCTATGATTTTCCTGTTAATCCTCCTGATCTCAGGTTCTACAATGAAAGGTCAACAAAATAATATTACCGTCAACGGGACTGTAGTTGAAGGCGACACAAAGCAACCGCTTCCTGGAGTGAGCATTATACAACAAGGAACAACCAATGGTACTGCGACAGATTTCGATGGAAATTTTTCCTTAAATGTGCCCTCAGATGCGGTGCTCGTGGCGAGCTTTGTCGGGTACCGTACAGAAGAGGTTCAGGTGAATGGGCAGGAGGTTATTCAAATCATTTTGCAGCCTGATCTTCAAGCTATGGACGAAATCGTTGTAGTGGGGTATGGTACGTTAAAGAAAACAGATGTAACAGGTTCTGTGAGTAGTGTTGGTGCTGAGGACTTGACAGAGAGGAAGATGACCAATCCGTTGGAGGCTCTTCAGGGAAACATGCCTGGTGTTCAAATTAGTCCATCAACAGGTAGGATAGGAGATGGTTTTAATATTGTGGTTCGGGGAAAGAATTCTATGGGGGGTAACGTGCAACCACTTTTTGTGGTAGATGGTGTACCTATGGATAACATAGATTTTCTAAACCCGCAGGACATTGAGAGAATGGATGTTCTAAAAGATGCCTCCTCTACAGCTATCTACGGTTCCAGAGGATCAAATGGAGTAGTAATAGTAACCACAAAGAGCGGGGCAACAGCAAAACCTGGATTGAATGTTACTTTTGAAAGTTACTATGGATTGAAGGACGTTGCACGTTTACCTGAAATGATGTCTCCTGAAAGATGGTGGGAATATCATCAATCTGCATATTTAGCCACTGCTACTCCAGATCCGGAAACCGGCGTAGTCACTCCTGAAGCTCTTCAAAATGCAATTTTTGGTAATGAAAATGCTGAGTTAAGGAGAAGAGTTGAAAATAATGAAAGCTTTGATTGGTATGATGCTGTCTTAAAGAGTGGTATACAAAGTAATAACTATTTAAATGTTTCGGGGCGTTCAGAAAGTGGAGTTGGATACAACATGGGAATTGGTTACCAAAAAGAAACGGGAAATATCGAGAACGAATCCCTGGAGAAATATACATTTAAACTGGGATTAGATCATAAGATTAATAAATATTTTGCTACTGGGGCTAATGTCACTGTTTCCTTAACAGAAGAAAATTTAGGTAGTGATTTAGCTATGCGGGAAGCATTTAGGTTAAACCCTTTTCTGAATCCTTATGGCGCAGATGGAGAATTATATCCTCTACCGGGGACCCTATTGGACGAAAATGGTAATCGGCTCATTAACAAAACCAGCACCTATAACCCCCTTCTTGAAATTGAAAATTCAAATGACGAAATCCGAAGATGGAATGTTGTAGGTAATACTTTCTTTCAGTATTCTCCACTGGAATGGCTGTCCTTTAAAACTACCTTTTCGGCAAACGTATTAAATTACAGGAGGGGGCAATCCTGGGGAGCTTTAACCAATGTTGGAGCAGCTAACGATAATCAACCTTCTGCATCTATGGAAAGGCTGGAAAATTTTAGTTATACCTGGGATAACCAATTTAATATTAACTACACATTTAATGAAGATCATCAAGTAAATGTTCTTGGGCTATATAGTTTATACTCGGACAGGTCTGAGAATTCCTTTCTGAGCTCTCGTAATATGCCATTTGAATCTGGATTTTATAATATTGGAAGTGGTGCTCCATCAACATATAATCTGGGATCTGGATATGTTAAGCAAACTTTGACTTCTTATGCCTTTCGTGTAAATTATTCCTATTTGGACAGATATCTTTTGACTTTAACAACACGTTGGGACGGTTCCTCCTTATTATCAGAAAGCAATAGATGGGATTCTTTTCCTTCTGCAGCAGTTGCCTGGAGGATTAGTGAAGAGGATTTTATGATGGACCAAGAAACAGTAAGCAATTTAAAGGCACGATTAAGTTATGGCTTTACCGGGAATAATATCATAAGTCCATATTCTTCAATGAATCTTCTTACTAACCAGGTTTTCTATGACTATAATGGTGCACCGGGAAGTGGTTGGATCCCGGGAATTTTATCAAATCCAAATCTGGGCTGGGAAAAAACCAGGGAATTTAATGCAGGGATTGATTTTGGGTTCTTGAGTGACCGGATAGTAGGTAGCGTAGATATTTATGATAGACTATCAGAAGATCTATTGCTGCCCCAGCAGCTGCCGTATGAAACAGGTTGGGGGACTACAAACGCAAACGTGGGCTCTGTTAGTAATAGAGGTATCGAAGTCTCATTAACCACAAGAAATGTACAAACAGAAAATATTTCATGGAACACGTCTTTTACATTTACGAAGAACAGAAATCAAATTGAGTCGATTTATGGACAAGATGAAGTGGACGATGTGGGAAACAATCTCTTTATAGGCGAATCTGTTGATGCTATTTACAATTATAAATTCAATGGAATTTGGCAACCTGAAGATGCAGCCGAAGCCCAAAGCTATGGAATGGAAGTAGGGCAGGCAAAAGTTGTAGATGTAAATAATGATGGAAGATACACTCCTGAGGAAGATCGTGTTATTTTAGGATCTGCAGACCCTAAATGGTCCGGTAGTATTTTTACTACATTAAAAGTTGGTGATTTTGATTTATCTGCCTCAGTTATAACTAATCAAGGTGTATATGTATACAGTCCTTTCCATGAAAATTTTACTAATACTAGGGATCGTGGAAGACAAAAGCTGGACATAGATTGGTTTGTGCCAGAAAATAATGCAGGACTGCCAGCACAATTTTCCAATAGTTATCCTCAGCCTAGAAATATGGGAAGATTCTGGAGAGATGAGGGAGTCGGATATTATAAAGATGCTTCATTTGTTAAAGTGAAAAATATTGCTTTGGGCTATAATTTCGGGGAAAATATCTTAACCTCCATAAAGAGCAAAGAACTGAGAGTCTATTTCAACGTGTTAAACCCCTTTGTTTTTACTGACTATACGGGTTATGACCCAGAGTGGGCTGCCGCTGGTTTAGAAGTTGGAAGAGTAAGTTCCATTACATATCAATTAGGATTTAATCTAAAATTTTAGAAATGAAAAAGATAAAAATATTATTAGGAATAATTATAACTGTAATTGCCTTCACTTCTTGTAATGATTATTTAGAAGAAGAGAATCTCTCCAATGTTGCCGCGGAGGAATTTTATTTAACTGAGGAAGGCTTTGAATCATTGATAACAGCAAACTATTCACAACTACGGGAAATTTATGGTGATGAACCGTGGTTATTTTCTGCAGGAACAGATTTATATGCGGAAGGCCGGCAACAGGAACCGCCTGGTTTAAGTCAATATTCCCAATTAACACCATCTTCAGAAGGTGTTGAGTATTTATATGATCAAGGATATGAGGCCATACAAATTGCCAATATGGCACTACATTATTCTGAGATTACAGAGCAAAATGATGAAGTAGATCTACGTGTTGGGGAAATAAAGTATTTAAGAGCTAATGCTTATTTTCTATTGGTGCAAACTTATGGTGGTGTTCCTTTGGTTACTGATTATATCTCAGATGTTGTTTTGGAGTTTGATAGAAGTAGCGCTGAAGAGATATATGATTTTATAATTTCTGAATTGGAGGGATCCCTAAGTCTGGTAGAGGGAGGAAATTATATAGGTAGAGTTAACAAGCGAGCGGTGAGACACTTGTTGGCCAAAGTTTATTTAACCCGCGCATATGAAGAATATGGAAGTCCTTCAGATTTTGAAACAGCTGCAAATTATGCAGATGAAGCTATCGCTGGACAGGAATTAAATCTATCTTTTGAAGAGCTTTGGTGGCCAGGAAATGACTTGAATGAAGAGGTGATTTTTTCAGTTCAATTCGATCAATCTTCAGTAAGTACAGATCCCCAAAATCTTGGGCATACTCAATCAAGCTTCTTTGGTCCGGCTTTCGGAGGAGTTGAAAATGCGGGTATAGAACCTTATAGAACTTTTACATTAGTCCCAACGGGTTGCGCGGTGGATCTTTTTGAAGAAGGAGATGACAGATGGGAAGGAACATTTATGGTAGAAATGTATGAGCAGTATTACGATTTTTATCGCGTTCAAGATCATAGTAACCTGGCCGTTTTACATTATTATGCACCCAAATGGGAAAATTCACCGGCAGATCAGGCAGCTTACGAAGCAGAACATCCTGAAGCAGTTTATCACCCGTACGGAACTTACTTTCCAGAAGTTAGCAGGAATTTTGACTATTATAATATTGCCATAAGAAAATTTGACGATCCTGGTGCTCCGTATGGTGAAGGAAGAGTAAGTACAAGAGATATTATACTGTCAAGATTAGGTGAAACTTATCTTATAGCGGCAGAAGCTTATTTAATGGCCGGGAATAATGCTACGGGCCTTGAAAGACTTAACGTGGTTAGAGAGAGAGCCAATGCAGACCCGGCAACATTGAGCGAATTTACAATCGATTACATTCTTGATGAGAGAGGGCGTGAATTAATGGGAGAATATCATCGTTGGTTCGACCTTAAAAGAACCGGTAAGCTAGTGGAACGAGCTTCTGCCTGCCATTATTTAATTGAGGAAAGCAACTTCGAAGGAGCCAATGGAGAATTAAAGATTTTAAGACCAATCCCGCAATTAGCAATTGATTTAAATAGAAATCCCAATTTTCAGCAAAATCCCGCTTATCAATAGAATTTATAACATAATACAAGAATGAAAAATTTAAAAAAAATATTCTTAGTTTTCCTTATTTCTTCCTGTGTTCATCTTTATGGGCAGAACCAGGAAGAATATTGGAAGAAAGCTGAAGAAATTGTTAAAGGTATTCATGAGCCGGAAATTCCGGATAGAATATTTTCTATTACTGAATTTGGTGCAGTTGCCGATGGTTCTACTATGAATACTGAAGCCATAAAAAAAGCAATTAATGAATGTAATAAGCAAGGCGGGGGCACAGTCCTGGTGAAAGGAGGTGTTTTCCTTACTGGACCTATTCATTTAAAGAGTAATGTAAATCTTCACATCGATAAAAATGCGACTGTTAAGTTTAGTACAGAGCCAAAAGATTACCTTCCCATGGTACTTACACGTTGGGAAGGGGATGATTGCTATAATTATTCTCCTTTAATATATGCCATAGGCCAGAACAACTTCTCAATTACAGGCAAAGGTATTTTGGACGGTCAGGCAAGTGCTGAAAACTGGTGGCCCTGGAAAGGGGGTAAAAAAGGGGGATGGGTTGAAGGATCTCCCAGCCAGCTTGATGAAGAAAATCGCCCTATGTTAAAGAAATTTAATGATACTCAGGTCCCAGTATATAAAAGACAAATGGCAGGTCATTATTTGCGACCTCAGTTTATAAATTTTATGTATTGCAACAATTTAAAGATTGAGGGCATTATTAAGAACTCACCATTCTGGGAAATCCACCCTTTGCTTTCTGAAAATATTATAATAAGGGATATAGTGATAAACAGCCTTGGGCCTAATAATGATGGTATAGATCCCGAGTCTTGTAGAAATGTTCTAATTGAAAACTGCACTTTTAACACTGGTGATGATTGTATTGCTCTGAAATCAGGAAGAGATTATGATGGAAGAAGGGCTGGAATTCCTATCGAAAATGTGGTAATAAGAAATTGCGACATGAGAAATGGGCATGGAGGAGTAGCTATTGGAAGTGAAATAGCAGGGGGAGTTAAAAATATATTTGTTGAAAACTGTAAAATGAGTAGTCCTGATCTGGACAGGGCCATAAGAATTAAAACTAATAGCAATCGCGGAGGTATTACAGATGGAGTATATGTTAGAAATATTAGCGTGGGGCAGGTAAATATAGCTGCAGTATCTATTAATTGTAGTTATCATATAGATCGGGAAGGAGAAGGTGAGTTCCCTCCTGTGGTGAAAAATATATATGTATCGAACCTTAACACAAATCAGGCAAATTATGCTCTTTGGCTTCAGGGAATAGAGGGGAATGATAGTGTAAAAAACATATACATAAGTAATTGTGATTTTAAAGGAGTAGAGAAGGAGAATGAGATTGATAATGTCGATAATCTAAACGTTGTCAATGTTACTATCAACGGCAAACAGTATCTATATAATTAAAGCATGAATACAGATAGAAGAAAATTTATTACGACCTCACTGCTAGGGGGAGGAATGGCATTAACCACGCCTTTTTCAACAGTTATGGCTCAAGTAGAGGGTGATAAGGATGTTTTTAAAGATAAATATGAACAGCTGGACAAAGCCCTTAATAAGCCAGTATTAAAGAGGGAGTATTTTAAAGAACCTGTAATAATAGATACCTTGGAACTACTTCAATATAAAGAAAATTATATATGCAGGGTACGTTCGAAAGATGGTGCAACTGGATATTCTTTTTCGAATAGCCAGATGGAAACGCTCTACCCTATTTTTGTAAAGCGATTACAACCATTTTTTATTGGAAAAGATGTTACAGACCTTGAATCATTATTAGAACAGGTATATACCTATAAGAGTAATTACAAATTACAAAGTGTGGCGCTTTGGGTACCGTTGGCAACAATTGAATTTGCTATTTTGGATATGCTCGGAAAAATTTCAAAGAAAACAATAGGGCAATTAATAGGAGAAATTCATAATCCTTATGTGAAATTATACCAGGCTAATAGTGAGAGGGGAATTTCAGCGGAGGCAACAGTTGAACATTTGCAGGAATCTTTGGCTAAATCTCAAGCAAAGTCTATAAAGTTTAAAATTGGAGGAAGGATGAGTCAGCCTGATTACCCAAAAGGCAGATCAGAAAAACTTATACGCCTTGCCAGGGAAACTTTTGGAGATGATATGGTAATATCTGCAGATTCCAATGGATCATACGATGTTAAGGAAGCAATTCGAATAGGTAAGATTCTAGAAGATTATAACTACAGCTTTTACGAAGAACCAGTTCCGTTTGATTGGTATGAGGGTACAAAGCAAGTGGCAGACGCTCTTAAAATTCCAGTTGCCGGAGGAGAGCAAGAACCAAGTTTGCGAAATTTTCGGTGGCTTCTGGGAAATGATGCATTACAAGTAGTGCAGGCAGATATGTTTTACTTTGGGGGTATGATACGCTCCATGAAAGTTGCAAGAATGGCCAATGTGTTGGGTAAGGTTCATACACCCCACGTTTCTAATATTGGCTATGTATATATGTTACATTTTGTCTCAGCAATTCCTAATGCAGGTGAGTTTCATGAATTGAAGACACCATTTAATGACGATATGGAATTTGAATGTAAGACATCAAGTCTATTGCCGGAAAATGGTGTGGTGAAAGTTCCTACCGGCCCGGGTCTAGGGATAAATTTCGATCCAGCTTTTATACAGAAGCATAAAATAATAGCTATTTAATTACTCTGGAACCTTTAAATCTTAATTGGAGAGATAAGGAATTAATGGTGCAATATGAGATTGAGAAAATAATTTGACTAAAAGTTTAAATCACAAAAAAAAGTTAATATGGCATTCGAACAGAAAAAAGGATTAACCCGAAGAGGTTTTATCGAAAAGACAGGATTAACCGCGGCAGGAGCCATGGTAGTTTCACCCATGCTAGGTCAAATTATGGATAACACTAGCAAGGAAAGGAAAAGAAGAGTAGCTCTTGTTGGCACAGGAATAAGAGGAATTTCTTTTTTTGGAAAGTTCCTGCGCGAAAATTATTCCAATAAAATAGAGTTCGTTGGGTTGTGCGATATTAATCCTGGTAGACTACAATACGCAAAAGAATATATAGGTGTTGAATGTCCGGTTTTTACAGATTTTGACGAAATGCTTCAAGAAGTAGATATTGATTTAATTATGGTCACTACTGTTGATGCTACACATCATGAATTTATTATTAAAGGTCTTAGTAATGATATTGATGTGGTAACTGAAAAACCAATGACAACGGATGAAACTAAAACGCAGTTAATAATTGATGCGCAAAAGGCTTCTAAGGCTAAACTAATTATGGCTTTTAATTATAGGTATGGGCAATTGTTCACTAAACTCAAAAAAATCCTGGAAGCAGATGAAATAGGTGAACTGGTATCAATAGATTTAAACTGGTACCTGAATACTTATCATGGAGCCTCTTATTTTAGAAGATGGCATGGAATAAAAGAAAAATCTGGAACCCTTTTGTTGCATAAATCTGCTCACCATTTCGATTTATTAAACTGGTTTATTGGATCAGACCCTGTTGAAGTGACTGCTTATGGTGACTTGGAAAAATATGGGGAGAATCATTCTTTTAGAGGTCCCAACTGCAGGTCCTGTAGTTTTAAAAATGAATGCGATTTTTATTGGGATATTACAAAGGATGAAAAGTTAATGAAACTTTATGTGGAGAATGAAGAATATGACGGATATATAAGAGATAATTGCGTTTGGCGGAAAGAAATAAATATTTTTGATAAACATAGCGTGCAGATAAAGTATGCTAATAATGTAATTGTAAATTATTCCTTAACTACATATTCCCCCTTTGAAGGCTTCCGTTTTGGGTTTAATGGAAAGAAGGGCAGGCTTGAAACGCACGAAGGAATACCCTGGCGGGAAACCACTATTGTAGATCAGTCCAAGGTGCATGAAAAAGAGATGGATCAATCTTCACATACAGGAGATGATAACCAGTACCATGAAATTGTCTATCAGCGAAATTTTGAAAAGCCCAATAGAATTGAATTTCCATATGTAAGATCTGGTCATTGGGGAGGAGATAAACTTATGTTTGACGAAATTTTTGAAAATAAGGTTATAGATCCAGCACTTCATCACGCTGCGGATGTAAGAGATGGCTCTTTAGCTGTTTTAGTGGGCATCGCTGCACGTAATAGTATTGAGCAGGGCAGGCCTGTGAAAATAGCTGAACTTTCAGAATTGATGCCAAGAAAGGAGAAATGGATTTAATGGCTGAGTGAGGTATGGCTATTCTAATGAAGTGCCCAAAGAAATTAACTTCAGCCTATAATTAAAAACACTCTCGATGAAAATTTATTCCCCAAAGCTTCTCATTGTTATTACGTTGATGTCTTTTTTTATAAGTTGTAAATCTTATAATAATGAGGCTATGAGAATTGAAGAGGCTGGACATGAAGAAGTCATAGTACCTCTTGATCTTCAATGGTCAGAACGCATGGTGCTTTCAGTTATGGAAGAAAACCCAGTACCCTGGGAGAGAAGTTTTGGGGATAGAAAATACTGGAATTATACTGATGGACTCGTATTGACCGGTATTAACGAACTTTATAAAACTACTAGAAACTCTCAGTATGGCAACATCATATTAGATTATTTGAATGCCCATAAGGATGGGATCCCAGGTTACAAAGCCAATCATTATAATATTGATATGATTAATACTGGGAAACTCCTTTTTGACGTCTATAAGAAAACGGGAGATACCAGTTATTTACATACCCTAAAAATGCTAAGGACTCAGCTCAGTGATCAACCAAGAACGGAGAGTGGGGGATTTTGGCATAAAAAAATCTATCCCAACCAAATGTGGCTTGATGGATTATATATGGGATTACCTTTCTATACTCGTTATACCATGACTTTTGAAAATGGAGAAAACTTAAATGATATCATTCATCAGTTTGATCTTATTCAAAAGAATAATTTAGATGAAAAAACTGGGTTATTATACCATGGATGGGATGAGAGCAAAAAAATGGAGTGGGCAGATAAAAGAACCGGTACCTCACCACAATTTTGGTCACGTTCATTGGGATGGTATATGATGGCGTTAGTAGATGTATTAGACTATTTTCCTAAGGATCATAAAGGCCGCGTTAAATTAATTAATTACCTGAACACATTATCAACAAGTTTGGTTAAATACCAAGATCCTTCAGGATTATGGTTCCAGGTACCGGATAAAGGAAGTTTAGGGGAAAATTATCTTGAAGCTTCTGGTTCGCTAATGTTTGCGTATGCATTTGCAAAAGGTGCAAAAAAAGGTTACCTGCCCCAATTTTTTTTAGACGTGGCCAACAATACCTTTGATGGAGTTTTAAAGAATCTTATAGAAGTCAATGATGATGGACATTTATATTTAAATCAAATTTGTTCAAGTGCAGGACTCGGAGGAAACCCCTACCGAGACGGTTCATTTCGATACTACACCAAAGAGGCCAAGCAAGTTGTTAATGACCCTCACGGCACTGGTTCTTTTATATTGGCAGCTCTGGAATTGGGTAGGTAATTAAAAATAGTTCAATTGATAATGAAACTTATCATTTTCTCCATTCCCAGATAATTAGATGAAGTAGCAATTCGATTAAAAAATAAATTAAAACAAATAAAATGAAGAACAAGAGCAGCCTACTGTCCGCAGTAATTATACTATTTACCAGTATTGTTAGCGCTCAGCTGAATCAAGGAGCAAAAGAAGAAGCCATTGGGAATATTTTGGAGAGAATTGAACTTCCTGCAATCCCGGAATTCACCGTTTCTGTAATAAATTATGGCGCTAAAGGAGATTCTGTAACTAATAATAAAAAGGCTTTTGATAAAGCAATGAAAGCCATTAAAAAGAAAGGCGGGGGTTCCATTATTGTTCCTGCAGGAACCTATACGGTTAATGGGCCTATACATTTTGTAAGCAATGTAAATTTAAAACTTGAAGAAGGAGCCCGAATCAGGTTTAGCTCTAACCCCAAGTTTTACCCTTTGGTGCTTACCAGTTGGGAAGGTACAATGCTTTACAATTATAGTCCTTTTATATATGGCAATAATGTGGAGAACGTAGCGATTACGGGAAAAGGAACAATAGATGGAGAAGCAAAAGATTCCTGGTCGGCATGGAAGGAACTTCAGAAAAAAGACCAGTTATTAAGCAGAGAAATGAATCATGAAGGGGTTCCTGTAAAAGAAAGAATTTTTGGGGAAGGACATTATCTGCGGCCACAATTAATACAATTTGTAAATTCAAGGAATATTTTAATTGAAGATGTAACCATAGAAGATTCACCTTTTTGGTGCCTTCATTTGTTAAAATGTCGAAGTGTCACTCTAAAAGGTTTAAAATACGATGCCCATAACTATAATAATGATGGGATAGATCTCGAGTACACGCAAGATGTATTAATTGAAAATGTGAAATTTGATAACGGAGATGATAATCTTGCCATAAAAGCTGGTAGAGATCATGAAGGAAGGTCCAATGCAGACCTGGCCTCACAAAATATAATTATGAGAAATTGCCTGTTAAAAGGCCTGCATGGAGTAGTAATTGGCAGCGAGATGTCTGCAGGGGTTAAAAATATTTTTATCGAGAACTGTAAATCATGGGGAGACCTTAAAAGAGGTATTTATTTTAAGACAAATCCAGACAGGGGTGGTTATATGAAGGACATTTATGTGCGTAATATAGAGCTTGGTAAAGTAGAGGATGTTTTCTTTATCACGGCCAATTACCATGGAGAAGGAGAAGGCTTTAATTCGAAAATATCAAATATTTATATTGATACTGTTACGGCTGAAGAAGCAACGGGAACTGCAATAGTTATTGAAGGTTATGAAGACAGTAAAGTAGAAGACGTAAAATTAACCAATATTAAAGTGGGGAAAGCAAAGAATGCCCTAACCATCAAAAACACTGAAAATGTTATTTTTGAAGAGGTGACTATTGGTAAAGAAGCCGGAGTACCAACCTCTGCTACAACAGAGGAAGTCTCAGAATTGTGAAGTTTCTTGAAAATTTAGACCCATCTGGTATTTGAATGAAGAAGTGTAAGACATCTTATCTTGTTCAGTTTTGAAATACGGAAATAGATTAGATTTTCAGATATTTTTTATATGCTATATTTTAATAGCTATAAGCAAAGCTGATAAATAAAATAGGCAGTATACAACAGGATAGGCAAAAATTCTACTTTTATTACTTTGCCCGAGGTAATTTATCGGGAATTTTAAAAGTAAAATTGTTTTATAAATAGTTAATTTGGAATTCTTAAGGATGTTTTAGTTATTGCTGTGTTTATATATTACTTTAATGTTAATAATGTTTTATATAGAAGAAAAAATTAATGATACTTTAAAAACTAAAAAAATTGATTATATTCGTGTAATCGATTGCATGTTAACTATAAATACATACAAATGACCAATTCAGAATTCAGATACGCACACCATCCGGAGGATGTAAAAAGATATACTACCAAAGAGCTACGGGAGCATTTTTTAATTCCGGAACTCTTCAGAAATAACGAGATTAACCTTACTTATTCCATGTATGACCGCTTTATTGTGGGAGGAGCTTTCCCCGTAGATAAAACTGTAAAACTGGAGACTATAGACGATTTAAAATCAGAAAATTTCCTGGACCGTCGTGAACTCGGTATCATCAATGTTGGTGGTGCCGGAAAAGTAACTGTGGACGGAGAAGTTTATGAGCTGGGCAATAAAGAGGCACTTTATCTAGGGCAGGGAAAGAAGGAAGTGATTTTTGAAAAATCAGGAAACGAACAGCCTTATTTCTATCTCAATTCCGCTCCTGCGCATCATGCCTATCCTACAAAAAAGGTAGGGAAAGAAGATGCTGAGGTCATTGAGCTTGGGGATGCGAAATATGCCAATAAGCGGATTTTAAATAAACTGATTGTAAACAGTATCGTGGAAACCTGCCAGTTGCAAATGGGAATGACCGAGCTTGTGGAAGGAAACATCTGGAATACCATGCCGCCACATACCCACACCAGGAGAATGGAGGCCTATTTTTATTTCGATCTGGAAGAAGGGCAAACCATCAGCCATTATATGGGGCAACCTGATGAAACCAGGCATATCTTTATGAAAAACCACCAGGCGGTGTTGTCACCGGAATGGTCTATTCACGCCGGGGCGGGAACTTCTAATTATACTTTTATCTGGGGTATGGCCGGGGAAAACCTGGATTATGGCGATATGGATAAAGTAGCGGTTGACGAATTGAAATAAAACATATATGGATTTATTTAATTTAGAAGGAAAAACAGCACTGGTTACCGGCTGTAAGCGCGGAATCGGATTTGCGATGGCCGAAGCTCTGGCAGAAGCCGGAGCTGATATATTAGGCGTTTCAGCAAGTTTAGAAACCGAAGGTTCCAATATAGAAAAAGCGGTACAGGCTAAAGGCCGTAAATTCCAGGGCTACCAATGTGATTTTTCCGATAGGAAATCCCTCTACGCATTTATAGAAAAAGTAAAATCGGAACATCCGAAAATTGATATTTTAGTCAACAATGCGGGAACCATTATGCGCAAACCTGCTGCGGAACATCCCGATGAATATTGGGATAAAGTGATAGAGGTGAATCAGAATTCCCAGTTTATCCTTACCCGGGAGTTTGGAAAGGAAATGATAAAAAGAGGCAGCGGGAAAGTAATATTCACGGCATCCCTGCTCACATTTCAGGGCGGGATTACGGTTCCCGGCTATGCCGCTTCCAAAGGGGCCATCGGGCAGCTTACCATGGCTTTTTCCAATGAATGGGCGTCCAAAGGCGTACAGGTAAACGCGATTGCACCCGGATATATCGCTACCGATAATACCCAGGCTTTACGAGATAATGAAGAGCGCAGCGAAGCTATTTTATCGCGGATTCCTGCCGGAAGATGGGGCGAGCCCAAAGATTTTCACGGCCCTATTATCTTTCTGGCTTCCAAAGCCAGCGATTATATGAGTGGGGCGATCCTTACCATAGATGGCGGCTGGATGGGCAGGTAATAGCCGATAATTGGCAAATTTCGGGTACCTCTTTAAGAAAGGTTTCCGCGAAAGAAATTGAATGAAGAATACAATTAAACATGAAGAACGAAAATTTTATAACCGATAATTTCCTGTTGCAGAACAAGTATGCGCAGGAACTTTATCATAACTATTCGGCAGACCAGCCCATAATCGATTATCATAATCATTTGCCTCCCAAAGAGATTGCTGAGGATCGCAAATTTGACAATATCACCCAGGTTTGGCTGGCGGGAGACCATTATAAATGGCGCGCCATGCGTACGTTAGGGGTGGATGAAAAATATATCACCGGCGATGCTTCAGATAAGGAGAAGTTTATGGCCTGGGCCAAAACGGTGCCGCATACGTTGCGTAATCCGCTGTACCACTGGACCCATTTAGAGTTAAAACGTTACTTCGGAATAGATGAATTATTAAATGAAGAATCCGGGGAGCGGATTTATGAAGAAGTCAACAGGCAGTTGCAGCAGCCGGAGAATTCCTGCCGCGGACTACTGAAAAAGATGAACGTGGAGACGGTTTGTACCACGGAAGATCCTACGGATAATCTGCAATACCACCAGCAAATTGCCAAAGAAGACATAGGTATTAAAGTGAGTACTGCTTTCAGGCCCGATAAAGCGGTGCTGATTGATGCGGAAGGCTTTAATGAGTATCTGGATAAGCTGGCAAAAGTTGCAGAAATGGAGATCGATTCTTACGAAGATCTTCAGAATGCCCTTCGTAAAAGAATTGACTATTTTGATGCCAATGGCTGCAAACTTTGTGACCACGGGCTTAATTATGTTTCTTTTGAAAAGTATACCGAAGAAGAAATTGCCGGTATTTTCAGAAAGAAGAGAGAAGGAGAAGATATTTCCAATCTGGAAGCTGAAAAATTCAAAACGGCTATTTTATTATTCTTAGGGGAAAATTATCATGAAAAAGGCTGGGTGCAGCAATTCCATCTTGGTGCCCTTCGCAACAATAACAAAAGAATGCTGAAGGAACTTGGCCCCGATACCGGCTGGGATTCTATCGCCGATTACAGCCAGGCGGAGAACCTTTCCGGGTTCCTGGATACTTTAGACGGAAAAGACAAACTTCCCAAAACCATACTTTACAATTTAAACCCTTCCGATAATGAGATTTTTGCGACCATGATCGGGAATTTTAATGACGGGAGTGTAAAAGGAAAAGTGCAGCTTGGTTCGGGCTGGTGGTTTTTAGACCAGAAAGACGGGATGGAAAGGCAGATGAATGCCTTGTCCCATATGGGCCTAATTAGCTGTTTTATTGGGATGCTTACCGACTCCAGGAGCTTTTTGTCCTTTCCAAGACATGAATATTTCAGAAGAGTGCTTTGTAATCTTTTCGGAAAAGAAATGGAAAGCGGCGAATTGCCAAATGACATGGAATTAGTAGGAAAAACCATAGCCGATATCAGCTATCATAATGCTAAAGAATACTTCAGTTTCTAATGCAGCAACAGGAAAAAGCTAAAGGAAAAGTAATTACTTTCGGGGAGGTGCTTATGCGATTGTCCCCTTCGGAAAACCGCAAATTACAGCAATCCAACACCATGGATTTCTTTTTTGGCGGCACAGAGATGAATGTGGCGGCCTCGCTTGCGTATTTCGGTATAGAAACGCAGCAGGTGACTAATGTGTCTAATGATCTGGTTGGTGATGCGGCCATAGCAGCGATGCGGCAGTTTGGAATAGATATTTCCGCGGTAAATAAAGTGGAGCATCCGCTGGGATTGTATTTTTTGGAAGTCGGATCTTCGATGCGTTCCGGCAAAATTGCCTATAACCGTTTACATGGCGCTTTCGCTAATATCAAACCGGAGCAGGTAGACTGGGAAAGCGTACTGGAAAATGGCAATTATCTGCATTGGACGGGAATTTCCCCGGCCATTTCAGAAGGTGCCTATCAAACCTTAAAAGAGGGCCTGGAGTTGGCGAATAAGAAAGGAATGACCATCACGGCAGATCCGGCATATCGTAGCAATTTATGGAAATATGGAAAAAATGGCCATGAAGTTTTAAAAGAACTCACCGGGCTTTCCACCATTTTTATAGGAGGCGTAAACGAGATCAATGAAATTTTGGGCACCGATTTCTCTTTTGAAAAAGAAGGCTTTATTGCCGCGGCCAAAAGACTGATGGAAGAATGTCCGAATATCGAAAGAGTATTTGATAAAGTGAGAACGGGAGTCAGTGCTTCCTGGCAGAAAATTTATGGCAGGGCCTGGACCGGAACACAATACCTTACTACTGAAGAACTGGAAATCACTACCGTGGTGGACAGGATAGGAACCGGTGATGCTTATGCGGCTGGCCTTATTTATGGATTGCAAAATTTTGACGATCAAAAAGCCCTCAGTTTTGCTAATGCGGCCTGTGCTCTAAAACATACCATTTTGGGTGATGCTAACCTGGTAAGCCCGGAAGAAGTGCTGGAAGTAATGGAAGGTAGCACCGGGGGAAGGATTAAACGATAGCAATAGAATGACCTCAGAGGTTTTTGAAAACCTGTGGTCTGAAAATATAAATACTTAAGAATAAGAATAACAACAAATGGCAACATTTTCAAGAATAGCGGTAGCCCGGGCTACCAAAGCAACCGGGCTTGTACCCGTATTTTACCATAAAGACCTGGAAACCTGCAAAAAAGTAGTCAAAGCCTGTTATGATGGCGGGGCACGGGTATTTGAATTTACCAACAGGGGCGATTATGCCCATGAGGTTTTTGGGGAGCTTAATAAATATGTAAAAGCCAATCTGGACGGGATGATGATGGGCGTGGGTTCGGTGATTGATGCCGGCACCACTTCGCTTTATCTTCAGCTTGGGGCAGATTTTATTGTCTCTCCGCTTATCAATGCTGAAATGGCCAAAACCTGCAACCGCAGGAAAGTGGCCTGGATGCCAGGTTGTGGCTCGGTGACGGAAATTTCCTATGCAGAAGAACTTGGCGCTGAAGTGGTAAAGATCTTCCCGGGAAGCCAGGTTGGAGGACCGTCTTTTGTAAAAGCGGTAAAAGGTCCATTGCCATGGGCGAGCATCATGCCAACAGGCGGAGTAAGCCCTACGGAAGAGAACCTGGCAGCATGGTTCGATGCCGGGGTACACTGCGTGGGAATAGGTTCTAAACTTTTTCAGAAAAAAGAAGATGGCAGCTTCAATTATAAAGGCATTTCAGAAAAAGTAGGATCGGCCATTAAAATTATTGAAAGCTTTAGAAAATGAAATTATTAAAATTTAAATATTTATTTAATCTCCTGCTTGCCGGACTTGTTCTTTTTTCAGCAATGAGCTGTGAAAAAGATAATAAAACAAGAGTCATTAAACTGGGCCACGGGCTGGATGTAAGCCATCCGGTGCATAAGGCCATGCTTTTTATGGCTGATCGGGTTGCGGAAAAGTCCGGCGGCAAAATGCAAATTGATATTTACCCGAGTCAGCAACTGGGTTCCGAGCGGGAATGCCTGGAATTGCTACAAATTGGCAGTCTTGGAATGACCAAGGTTTCCACAGGGGTAATGGAAAATTTTGCACCGGGATTAAAAGTTTTCGGCCTTCCGTTTTTGTTTCGGGACAGGGAACATCGTTTTACGGTATTGGAAAGTGAAATAGGAGAAAACTTCCTTAATTCCAGTATAAATAAACGTTTAAAAGGACTTACGTTTTACGATGCGGGCAGCCGCAGTTTTTATGGCAAAACCCCTATTGAAACCCCTGCAGATCTCGAGGGATTAAAACTTAGGGTGATGGAGAGTCAGACGGCCATTAATATGGTGAAGCTCCTGGGGGGATCTCCCACGCCAATAGCCTGGGGAGAATTGTACACCGCCCTGCAACAGGGAATTGTAGATGGTGCAGAAAATAATCTGCCAAGTTTTTATCTTTCCCGTCATTATGAGGTTTGCAAGTATTTTCTTGTAGATGAGCATACCGCCTTGCCAGATGAACTGGTTATAGGGACGCCGGTATGGAACAATCTTACTCCCCAGCAGCAGCAGTGGCTTAAAGAAGCTGCGATGGAATCTTCAGAATACGAGAAGAAATTATGGCGTGAAGCTGAACTGGAAGCTCTGGAAGAAATAAAAAAGGCAGGAGTAACAGTAGTAGAAGCCGATAAGGAGGAATTCCGGGAGATGGTACAGCCGATGTATGATGAATTCAGCGAGGATCCGGAGATGAAACAAATAATTGAAGCGATACAAGCTGTAAAATAAATAGAAGGTCCATTAAGGGCAATTATGAACCTTATAGTTGTAGAATTTTTATAGATGAAAAAGAGTTTAGATAAAATGTTAGGAGGCTTTCTGGTCTTTTTAATGACAATTATTGTTCTGGCGGTATTGTGGCAGGTATTTTCAAGATATGTGATGCAGTCCCCAAGTTCGGTAACCGAAGAGCTGGCGAGATACCTGCTTATATGGATTGGAATTTTAGGAGCAGCATACGCCGCAGGCCAGCAGGCCCACTTATCCATTAACCTGCTGGAAGAGAAATTAAATCCTCAAAATCGAAAACGATTGAAGATTGCTATCAATCTGCTGATAATTTTTTTCTGCATTACGGTGTTGATCATCGGTGGTGGCAACCTGGTATATGTAAGTTATGATCTGGGACAACGTTCGGCGGCCCTGGAGCTTCCTTTATATGTCGTGTATATGGTGCTTCCGCTTAGCGGCCTGCTTATCATTATTTATAAAGTCAATGAAATTTTAAACCCCCAAAAGTATTTAGTATGATTTCAGAGATTTTGATATTGGTTCTTTCCTTTGTGGTATTACTGGCCATTGGTGTGCCGGTGGCCTGGTCTATAGGTTTGTCCTGCTTGTTTACCATGATTGCTTCCATAGAATCGCTGGCGGCTTTTACCACGGTGGCCCAAAGGATGGCCACAGGCCTGGATAGTTTTTCTTTACTGGCCATACCTTTCTTTATACTGGCAGGTCAAATTATGAATCAGGGGGGGATTGCCAACCGGCTTATAGATTTTGCCAAAGCGCTTATTGGTTCACTGCCGGGAGGATTGGTATATGTAAACGTTATTGCAGCCATGCTTTTTGGAGCCATTTCAGGTTCTGCTGTTGCAGCAGCTTCGGCTATAGGAGGAATTTTAGGCCCACCAATGGAAAAGGAAAATTATTCCAGGGAATTTGGTGCGGCGATAAATGTTACAGCTTCCACCACAGGACTGGTAATCCCACCTTCCAATGTGTTAATTGTATATTCCCTTGCCAGTGGCGGGGTATCTATAGCTTCCCTTTTCCTGGCGGGTTATCTGCCTGGAATTTTAATGGGGCTGGCCCTTATGCTGGTAGCGGCGGTATGGATCAAGAAGAAGAAATATCCTGCGGGCAATGCCACAAGTTTTGGAAAAATTGCTTCCACCTTTTTAAGCGCACTGCCGAGTTTACTTTTGTTGATCGTGGTAATTGGCGGAATTGTTTCCGGGATTTTTACCGCTACGGAAGCTTCCGGAATCGCAGTATTGTACTGTTTTGTACTCTCGCTTATTTACCGGGAACTTAATCGAAAGGTTCTTTATAAAGTATTTCTAAGTTCAGTTGGGACTACGGCCATTGTGATGCTGCTTATCGCCACGTCTATGAGTATGTCCTGGGTAATGTCTTACGAGAATATTCCGCAGTCGGTAAGTGCTGCGCTGCTGAGCCTTAGTGAAAACAAGTACGTGATTTTGCTTATTATCAACCTGCTGTTGCTGTTCGTGGGAACCTTTATGGATATGACCCCTGCAGTGCTCATTTTCACCCCTATATTTTTACCGGTAATGACCAACCTGGGAGTAGACCCGGTACATTTCGGGATTATTATGGTAATGAATTTATGCGTGGGATTATGTACACCACCGGTGGGTGCGGTGCTGTTTATAGGAGTGGGTGTGGCCAAAACTACCATTCAGAAGGTGATGAAACCGCTGTTGCCACTCTATCTGGTCATGGCTATTGTGTTGCTGCTGGTCACCTTTATCCCCGCCATCAGCCTTTGGTTGCCAAGTTTATTCGAATAGAATTTAAGCTATAATAAAATGGAAGAAATAAAAAATAAAAGATTGAACAGAGAAAGTGCCGGTTTAACTCAAAAACTGCCAATTAAGGTAATTCAGTTTGGAGAGGGTAATTTTCTTAGGGCTTTTGTTGATTATGTGATCGATCAGCTAAACAAAAAGGCCGATTTTAACGCCGGGGTAGCGGTAATTCAGCCTTTGTCTGGAGGTTTAATAAATATGCTGAATGAACAGGATGGCCTGTACAACCTTTTTATGAAAGGTGTAAAGAAAGGAGAGGAAATCCAAAGGCAGGAGACTATTTCATGTATCCAAAAAGGCATAAATCCGTATGAAGATTATGAGGCTTATCTGGAATTGGCTAAAGAAGAAGAGCTGGAATTCCTTATTTCCAATACTACTGAAGCAGGAATTGCTTTTGATGAAAACGATACTTTAGAAGGAAAGCCACATAATAGTTTTCCGGCCAAAGTAACCGCGCTGCTTTATAAACGTTTCAAGCATTTTAATGGAGCTGAAGATAAAGGTTTAAGTATTATTCCGTGTGAGCTGATAAATTACAATGCCGATACTTTAAAAGAGATAATTCTGAAATATGCGGAACTCTGGAACCTGGAAGGAGAATTTATCAGTTGGATTAAAGATCATAACGATTTTCATAATACATTGGTAGATCGAATTGTTCCCGGTTATCCGAAAGACGATATTGATTCCTACCAAAGTCAGTTGGAACTTGAGGATAAACTTATCGTTTCCGCAGAAGTTTTCCTATTATGGGTTATTGAAGGAGGTGAAAACTTAAAATCAAAAATTCCTTTTGATAAAATTGACGAAAATATTCTTATTGTAGATGACCTTCAGCCGTACCGCACCAGGAAAGTACGTATTTTAAATGGTGCGCATACTACAATGGTTCCTTTCTCCATTCTCTTCGGAAATGAAACCGTAAAGCAAACTGTAGATCATGAATTTACAGGGAAATTTATAAGTGACACGGTATTTGAAGAAATTAACCCTACGCTGAAGCTTTCTGAAGATGAATTAAATTCCTTTGCAGAAGAAGTTTTTGACCGTTTCAGAAATCCTTTTATCAAACATCAGCTTTCCAGTATCGCGCTAAATAGTATTTCTAAATTTAAAGTTAGAGTGCTGCCGAGTTTGTTAAGTTTTCAGAAAAAGTACAATCGATTACCCTTACGCCTTACCTTTGCATTTGCATGTTTAATTCGTTTTTACAGAGGAGAATGGAACGGGCACAGCCTTCCGGTAAATGATGATAAAAAAACAACTTCCGAATTAAAACATGCATGGGAATTGCACAGCTATAAAGAGATTACAGAGCGGGTGCTTAAAAATACCAGTTTTTGGGATACAGATCTCACGCAAGTGCCACAGCTGGAAGAAAAAACCGCTCTTGCCCTGGAATTGATAGAAACTAAAGGAATAGAGGAAGGTTTTAAGATTTTTACTGAGAAATTTGAGTAAGAAGCAAAAGCAGAAATTATGAAAAGTAAATTAATAAAAGTACATCCCCAGGATAATGTCGCTGTTGCCCTTTTAGATTTATGGCAGGGTGATAGGGTAGATTTCGAAGGTGAGGAAATTATTGTCCTGAATGATATCCAGGCGAAACATAAAATCAGTCTTGTTCATCTGGAAGCAGAAGACAGGATCTTTATGTATGGAGTGCTGGTAGGAAAAGCGACCAGCGAAATAAAAAAAGGGGACAGGCTTACTACCGAAAACGTGAAACACCAGGCCAGCAAAACAACTCAGAAGACTGAAACCATCAATTGGCAGGCGCCCGACGTATCCAAATGGAAAGATCGTACTTTTATGGGATACCACCGGCCCGATGGCCAGGTTGGAACTGCCAATGTGTGGTTGTTCTTTCCGCTGGTTTTTTGTGAAAACCGAAATGTGGAATTGCTGAAAGATGTATTCGAAAAAGAATTTTCTTTTCATAAATCGCCTAGACAACGCCAATTGCTGCGCAATCTGATTACCGGGAAGGACGAGGATGCTACCGTAAACTTTCAGGAAGAAGAAACCGGAATTTTTGATAATATCGAGGTGAAATTCATTACCCACCAGGGTGGCTGTGGAGGAATCCGTCAGGACGCGGTAATGCTTTCCAAATTGCTGGCGGGGTATGTGAATAACCCCAATGTTGCGGGGGCCACTGTTCTAAGCCTTGGTTGCCAGAATCTGCAAATAGACATATTTAAAAATGCTCTTAATGCTATAAATCCTGATGTTAAAAAACCTGTGCTTATTTATGAACAGCAACAGGAAGGAACGGTAGATGAAATGCTGAATAAAATCATCAGGGATTCTTTTGAAGGCATTAAAAAAGCCAACGAAATTAGGCGCCAGCCTGCACCTTTATCTAAGTTGAAGCTTGGGTTGGAATGCGGTGGTTCTGATGGTTTCTCGGGAATTTCAGCTAATCCCGCTTTGGGATATGCTTCAGATATTCTGGCAGCCCTTGGAGGTTCTCCAATCCTATCTGAATTTCCGGAATTGTGCGGGGTGGAACAGGAGCTGGTAAACCGATGTGTAGATGATGAAACTGCTACCAAATTCATGGCACTCATGAAGTCCTACGAAAATGCAGCAGAGGCTTCGGGCTCAGGATTTGATATGAATCCTTCTCCGGGAAATATCAAAGATGGATTAATTACCGATGCAATGAAGTCTGCCGGTGCCGCGAAAAAGGGAGGAACTTCTCCAATCCAGGCGGTTTTAGATTATGGTGAATATGTTACAAAACCAGGATTAAACCTGCTTTGTACACCCGGGAATGATGTGGAAAGTACTACAGGAATGGTAGGTTCCGGCGCCAATGTGGTGGTTTTTACCACCGGGCTGGGTACGCCAACCGGTAATCCTATCGCACCTGTGCTTAAGGTTTCTTCAAATTCTATTCTTGCGGGAAGAATGCCCGATATTATTGATGTAGATTCGGGTGCTGTAATAAAAGGAGAAAAAAGTATTCCGGAAATGGGAGAAGAATTGTTTGAATACATTATTAATGTAGCCGATGGAAAGATAAAATCTAAGGCAGATCAACTTGATCAGGACGATTTTATCCCTTGGAAACGTGGAGTTTCTTTATAAAATTTAAATGGGAGCAGAGAAAAAAGTACTTCGTGCCGGAATAATAGGTTCTGGTTTTGCCGCAAGATTTCATTTTGACGCCATACAAAAAGTGTATGGTGTAAAGGTTGAAGTGGTAGGGGCGCATTCGCGTAATCAGGATAACTTGAAGAAATTCTCCGAAGAAAAGGGAATCGGTGCTTTTACAAAGCTTGAAGAACTTATTGCTGCTTCAGATGTACTTCATCTTTGTACCCCGCCTGTTACCCACGAGCCGCTGGCGATACAAATTTTGAAGAAAGATAAAGATGTTATCATAGAAAAGCCACTTACCGGCTATTTTGGTAATGATGAAGAAAACTTTTCCGGAGATCATTTTTCAAGAGAAAAAGGTTTAAAAAATGCATTAGAGAGCGTAAAGAAAATGCTTGCTGCTGAAGCAAAAAGCAAAGGCCGGATAATGTATGCCGAAAACTGGGTTTATGCGCCTGCCATCCAAAAGGAGCGGGAGGTTATCGAAAAAACGAAGTCCCAGGTTTTATGGATCCAGGCGCAGCAGTCGCATTCCGGTTCTCATTCACAGGATTACGGAAAATGGAAGCTTTCCGGCGGTGGTTCCTTAATGGGCAAAGGCTGCCATCCGCTTTCCGGAGCAATTTATTTGAAACATGTGGAGGGCAAAGCTAAAAATGGTAAACCTATTAGACCTGAAAGTGTAACCTGCCGGGTACACGCCATTACCAGGATGCCAAATTTTCAGAATGAACTTCATTTAAAGGACTCTTATACCGATGTGGAGGATTATGCAACGTTGCATGTGGTTTTTGAAGATGGAACTGTGGCCGATATTGTGGCCAGTGAATTGCTTCATGGTGGTGTAAAGAATTACCTGGAAGTACATGCAAACAATCACAGGACCATTTGCAACCTTACTCCTAATAATGCCATGCAAACCTACAACCCTGTAGACAGCAATTTTGATGATATTTATGTGGTGGAGAAAACCGGGACCAAACAGGGCTGGTCTAATATTTCGCCAGATGAAGGCTGGTTTAACGGCTATCAGCACGAAATGGAAGCGTTTTATCGTTCGGCCGCTTTTAATGAAGAAGTGGAAAGCAACAGTACTCTGGCTGCCGATGTTATTGCCACAATTTATTCCGCATATCTTTCCGCAGAAAAAAAGGGTGCGGAAATTGCCATTCCGGAGCTATAATTTTTTTTGAAAAAAATCAATTTTCTGCAGGTTGTAAAATACTCCTTCCGGAAGAACTTCTCACAAATAACTCAGGGGACAGTACTACTTTTTTCTCGATAGTTAAGGTCTTGTTTCCTTTTACCTGCTCTAAAAATACCTGGGCAGCAATTTTCCCCATAAGTAATGGAGTTTGATCCATAGAGGTGATTGGCAATTCCATATATTTTGTAAAAGGTTCATTACTGAAGCCCACCACACAAACATCTTCGGGGATTCTAATGTTCCGGCTCTTTAATTCCTGGATTGCGCCAAGTGCGGCATAATCTCCTGCCGAAAATATGGCATCAGGCTTTTCTTCGCATTCCCAGAGTTGGGCTACCGCCTGCTGGCCGGATTCTATTTTACTGTTGGTTTGGATTACATGTTCAGGATGATAAGTAAGCCCATGTTTTTCTAAAGCCGAACGATAACCTTCGAACCTGTTCTTGTAGATTTCCAGGTTGATGTCTCCTGAAAGATGTGCGATTTTTTTGCAACCTTCCATTATTAAGTGTTCGGTGGCCATATAACCCGCTTTAAAATCATCAAGAACCACAGAACTTACACCGGACATTTCTATTTTTCTATCAAAAAACACAAGCGGAGTATGCTCTTCCAGGGCCTTTTTAATATGATCTGTATTTTGAGTAGTTTTGGAAACCGACATGAATATCCCATCAATTTGTGTATTCAGCAAAGCATTCAGTTGATTTATCTCATTCTTCACCTCTTCGTGCGACTGGCAAATAATTACATGATAGCCATGTGGGGTAAGTTCTTCTTCAATCCCGCGAATTACGGAGGAAAAAAAACTGCGGTTAATATAAGGGACAATCACTCCCACATTATTGGTTTTCCCGCTTTTTAGCGCCTGTGCCAATCGATTCTGCTTGTAGTTCATTTCTAGAGCGGTTTTGGCTACAAGCTCCCTGGTTTTTTCGCTTATTTTGGGGTTTTGATTAAGCGCCCGGGACACGGTTGCGGCACTTATATTTAGTTTTTTGGAAATATCGTAAATGGTTACTTTCTCTTTTCCGCTCATTTAATTGGTGTTTTTTAAAGCTACAGGTTCACACAGATGCTAAATTATATATGTGAATTTCTTCAGAAGAATCGTTATTTCTTCAAAATATCCTGTCTAATGGTATATAGGATTTAAAAATAAGCATTTTTTTTGGTAATTTACTAAAATCAGTTACATTAACGCAATCGATTACAACTCTTTGGCAGTGAGCTTATGTAATGGCAGAAAGAGATAATTCTTTAATTTGAATACCAGGGCGACAATCGCTATAGTTCCTTTCGAAAGCTGATACAGGTTTAAGCGCGAATTCGGGAGAAAAATTAACCTTAAAATAAAAAGCATGAAATTATCTTCTACTTCAAAATTGCCAATTTTTGTGCTCTGCCTTATTTTGCCATTATTAGTATTTCCTTCTGCAGTTCAAAAAGCAGAATACCATTTTATAGTAGCAAAAGACGGTTCCGGCGATTTTACATCTGTTCAGGAGGTGATAAATGCCATTCCCGATTTTCGGAAACAAGAAACAAAGGTTTTTATTAAAAGCTGGATATATAAGGAAAAGCTGGTGTTGCCGACTTCCAAAACAAACGTGACTTTTATAGGAGAAGACCTGAAAAACACAGTTTTGACCTATGATGATTATGCCCAAAAACTGAACAAATTCGGTGAGGAAATAGGGACTACCGGCTCCACCTCCTTTTTTATATTTGGAGATGGTTTTAAAGCTGAAAATATCACTTTTGAAAACTCTGCCGGTCCGGTAGGGCAGGCCGTTGCGGTTCGTGTGGATGGGGATCGTGTGGTGTTTGAAAATTGCAGGTTTCTCGGGAATCAGGATACTTTGTATCTGCACGGGAGAGACAGCCGGCAATATTATAAAAACTGCTATATAGAAGGTACCACCGATTTTATTTTTGGCTGGTCCACGGCGGTTTTTGAAAACTGCGAGATCTACTGCAAAGAAGGCGGGCATTATATTACTGCGGCTTCTACGGAAGAAAACTCCGAATTTGGTTTTGTTTTTATCGATTGTAAAATAACAGGAGATGCGGCAAAGGACAGTTTTTACCTGGGCAGGCCCTGGAGAATTTATGCCCAGACAGTTTTTATAAATACTAGAATGCCTGCTCTTATAAAACCGGAAGGCTGGCATAACTGGAGTAAAACCGAAGCTGAAAAAACTGGCTTTTATGCTGAATATAATTCCTCCGGTCCCGGTGCTTCAGGAGAACGAGCTTCCTGGGCAAAGAAACTTTCTAAAGAAGAAGCCCTGAATTTTACAGTTTTGAAGGTGCTGGGCGGCAAAGACAACTGGAAACCAGTTGAAGAGGAATAGAAATAATTCCTGTTCAGTGCCCATTGAATTTTTACAATAACATTAATTCTACTGCTGAAACTAACCTGATTTTAGCAATGTATTATTTTTAAGATAAAAAATTATGCTAATTGATAAAGCTTTGTTATTTTAGTGCAATCGATTACAAAAATTTAATATATGAAATACAAAGTTTTCTTCAGAATTTTCGCTGCCTTCAGCATTTTAGCAGGATTACAGTTTGTCTCCTGTAAAGCGGGAAAAGATTCTGCAACCGCCTGGAAACAGGCAGATAAAATTATAAATGATATTGTTGTTCCCCAGTTTCCAGACAAAACTTTTAATGTAAAAGATTTTGGAGCTTCCGGAGATGGTGTCACCAACAACAGTGAAGCTTTTAAAAAGGCAATTGCTGAATGTAATGTTGCCGGGGGGGGGATGGTTTTGGTTCCTGCGGGTAAATATCTTACAGGCCCCATACATTTAAAAAGTAATGTAAATTTTCATCTTTCTGAAGGCGCCGAAATCCTTTTTACCCGGGACAAAAAGGCTTATCTTCCTATGGTTCATACTTCTTATGAAGGAGTGGAGCTTATGAATTATTCTCCGCTAATTTATGCTTACGGGCAGAAGAATATCGCGGTTACCGGAAAAGGAGTTTTCAACGGCCAGGCAGATAACGAGAACTGGTGGAACTGGGTTGGAAAAGATGAATATGGCTTTAAAGAAGAGATGCCAAAACAAACTGATGAGCAAAATCTTCCGCGGCTTAGGAAAATGAATGAAGATGGATTGCCTGTAGAGGAGCGTACTTTTGGGGAAGGTTATAATCTTCGTCCTACATTTTTTGAGCCTTTTGATTGCGAAAACGTTCTAGTGCAGGGGGTTACTTTTACCAATGCTCCTTTTTGGGTGTTGCATCCAATTAAATCTAATAATGTGACAGTAGACGGGGTAACAGTAAGAAGTCACGGCCCTAACAACGATGGTTGCGATCCTGAATATTCTACAAATGTTCATATTAAAAATTGTCTTTTTGATACCGGGGACGATTGTATTGCCATAAAATCCGGTCGGAATAATGATGGTCGCAGAGTGGCAATTCCAAGTCAAAATATAATTGTTGAAAATTGCGAAATGAAAGACGGTCATGGAGGTGTGGTTATGGGAAGCGAAATTTCTGCGGGAGTGAGGAATGTTTTCGTGAGAAATTGCAGAATGGACAGTCCTAACCTGGACAGGGCAATCAGGATTAAAACAAATACTTTAAGAGGAGGCTTTGTGGAGAATGTATATGTAAAGAATGTGCAGGTGGGGCAGGTAAAGGAAGCCGTTCTTAAAATAAACACTCATTATGGAATTTATGCCAACCAGGAAGGGGAATTTATTCCCACAATAAAAAACATTTACCTTGAAGATGTTCAGGTGGAAAATGGCGGGGAATATGGAATTCTTATTAAAGGAAGAGAACAGTCTCCGGTCGAAAATGTGAATTTTACCAACGTGACTATAAAGAGTACAGAAACACCTTTATCTGTAGAAAATTGTGAGCCTATAAAATTCGTCAACACCACTATAAACGGTCAAAAATACTAATCAAAAAATTAGCTAATTACCACTGAAAAATTATTAAATGATGAAAAAAATATTTCTAATACCTGTTGTAGCATCTCTGGCACTGTTTTCCTGTAAGGACGGAAAAGAACAAGAACAAACTTCTGCTGAAGATGCTGAATCTAAAATTCAAATTGCAGAGCCGCAATATGATACTTATGCCGAGATTTCTGTAAAGGAAGGCGGACATTGGGAAGGCCGGGAATATATAGATGGGCAATTTAAAAATGTGGAAAATCTTGATGTGCCTAAAGAACATACAGACCACAGCTGGTTCATTAGATATGAAGGTCCGGGCTGGGAAAATAGTCAGGTAGGCTACAGGTTGTACCTGGATTGGAGAAACGCTATAGATATCTTCGGAAAAAAAGCGGATACAATGGTGCTTCCTTATGTAGGCCAGGATAATTTCGATTCTTACCATGAGGCCGCTCCATGGGGCCAGGATATTTTAAAGGCCGGAAAATCCCTGGGAATTGGTGGGTATGGAAGATATATGAATGATACGGTGGCGCATTTCAGAAATGTGCAAAATACCCATGCTGAAGTGAACAATTCAGCAGGCAGTTCTTCCGTAGCAATTACTTACGAAGGCTGGCAAACCGGAGAGGAAACCATAGACCTTGATGCAGAACTTACTATTTATCCTGAAGGCCGGTATACTCAGGTAGAATTATCTCCTTCCGCAGAAATTGAGGGATTAACTACCGGGATTGTGAAATTTGAGGATGTGCCGCTAATTCAGAAGGAAAGTGAAGGAGGAAACTGGGCCTATATCGCTACTTATGGCGCTCAAACTTTGGTAAATGATGAAGATGAGCTGGGAATGGCAATTTTCTACAAAAAAGATGAATTGGCACAACAAGTAGAAGGCCCGGACGATCATCTTCTGATTTTTAAACCAACTTCAGATAAAGTTACTTATTATCTTCTTGGCGCCTGGGAACAAGAAAAAGAAGGGATTACAACAGAAGAAGATTTTGTTTCGAATCTTGATGAGCTGCTGCAAAATTTAGATTCCAATAATGCATTAAAATAACGATGATGATAATTCAAAAAAAACGACTCCCTTTATTTATGCTAATGCTGGCATTTACAGCTTCCTTTACCTCTTGCAAAGATGCTGAAGATAAGGCAGGGGAAGAGATAGTTGCCGCAAATGAGGAAAAGATTGTTCCTGAAGATCTCAAATGGTCGGAGAGAATGTTGCAATCTGAAATTCATCGTTTTCCGGAAGCTTCAAAGCTTGATTTTCGGGAAGAGCCAAAATGGAGCTATACCAACGGACTTGTGTTGAAAGCCGCCAAAGAGGTTTTTCAGCAGACGCAGGATGAGCGGTATTACGATTATATCTACGATTATGCCGATACAATGGTTACGGAGGAAGGTGATATTAGAACCTATGATTTAACTGACCAGAACCTGGATATGCTAAATTCTGGCAATGTGCTTTTGTTCCTTTACCCAAAGACTAACGAAGAACGTTTTCTGGAAGCACTGAAGCTTTTAAGAAGTCAGATAGAAACGCAACCACGCACCAAAGAAGGCGGATTTTGGCATAAGGAACGTTATACGCAGCAAATGTGGCTGGATGGATTATATATGGCGCATCCATTTTATGCTCACTACACTCAAATGTTCAGTGAAGGAGAAAAGGCACAGGAAGCTTATGATGATATTGTGCATCAGTTTGAACTTATTCAGCAGTACGCAAAAGATGAAGAAACCGGCTTGTTGTACCATGGCTGGGACTCCAGCAAACAGCAAAAATGGGCAAATAAGGAAACTGGAACTTCTCCCAATTTCTGGTCTCGTGCCATGGGTTGGTATGGAATGGCTATGGTAGATGTACTTGATTACCTCCCGGAAGATCACCAGGGCCGTGAAAAAATTATTAATTATTTAAATGAATTTGCTGAAGCGGTGACTAAAGTTCAGGATAAAGAATCCGGACTTTGGTACCAGGTTTTAGACCAGGGCGACAGGGAAGGGAACTACCTGGAAGCTTCAGGTTCTTCTATGTTTACTTACACCTTTGCGAAAGGGGTGAAAAACGGTTATTTGCCTGAGAAATATTTGGAAGTGGCCAAAAAAGGATATGAAGGAATCCTGAATAATCTAATTAGCGTTGAAGAAAACGGAGTGGTAAATCTAAACCAGGTATGCGCGGTAGCCGGGCTTGGTGGAGATCCTTATCGTGATGCCTCTTATGAATATTATGTAAATGAAGAAATCAGGAGCAACGATCCAAAAGGTACAGGACCATTTATCCTTGCCAGCCTTCAGTTAAATAGATAATGAAATTATTTAAAATGAGGCGCTTAACTGCTTTTCTTTTCTTAGCATTTACAATCAATATTTCTGCCCAGCATCAGGATGAATATAAATCTGAAGTCTGGGTGTCAGATAATGAGGATGGTACATTTACCAATCCCATTCTGTATGCCGATTATTCCGATCCTGATGTCACTAGGGTAGGTGAGGATTATTATATGACTGCTTCCAGCTTTAACGCCGCGCCCGGTTTGCCTATTCTGCATTCCAGGGACATGGTGAACTGGAAGCTTATCAATTATGCTTTACCAAAGCAGGTGCCGGAAGAAAATTTTTCGGTTCCGCAGCATGGAAATGGAGTTTGGGCCCCAAGCATCCGCTCTCATAATAATGAACTATATATTTACTGGGGAGACCCCGACTATGGTATTTACATGGTGAAAACCGATGATCCTTATGGTAATTGGGATGAGCCGGTACTGGTAATGGAAGGCAAAGGGCTTATAGATCCGTCGCCACTATGGGATGATGATGGCAAAGCTTATCTGGTTCATGCCTATGCGGGCAGCCGCGCAGGAGTGAAAAGCTTGCTCAGCGTGAATAAGATGAATACTGATGGCACTAAAGTTTTAGATGCCGGCCGCCATGTTTTTGATGGTCACGATAATCAGCCAACCATCGAAGGAGCAAAGTTTTATAAGAGAAACGGCTATTACTATATTTTTGCTCCTGCCGGGGGCGTTTCCACAGGCTGGCAGTTAATTTTAAGATCGAGGAATATTTATGGACCTTATGAAGAAAAGGTAGTTTTAGAACAGGGAAGTACCAATATTAATGGTCCACACCAGGGAGCATGGGTAGAAACGCCTGGAGGTGAGGACTGGTTTTACCATTTCCAGGATGTGGAAGCTTATGGCCGGATTGTGCATTTGCAGCCGATGAGTTGGAAAAATGACTGGCCTGTGATGGGTGAGGACAAAGATGGCAACGGAATTGGAGAGCCTGTAAAAACTCACAAAAAACCTGATGTAGGTAAAAATTATCCTGTGGTAACCCCTGTGGAAAGTACAGAGTTTGAAGGTGATAGCCTTGGACTGCAATGGCAGTGGCATGCCAATCCAAAAGTAGTGTGGCACGCCAAACTTCCCGGGAATGATTATTTAAGGTTGTTCTCCATTAAAACTCCTGAAGATGCTCCTAATCTTTGGATGACACCAAACCTTTTATTGCAAAAATTTCCGGCTCCGGATTTTAAGGCTACAACAAAAATCAGCATTTTTCCAGAGGAAGCCGAAGAGGGCAAACGAGCCGGACTTATAGTTATGGGGATGGACTATGCCACCCTAACCTTAACCCATGATGGAAATGGTTTCATCATCAGGCAAACACAGGCTATCGATGCTATAGGTGGGGAAGAGGAAGTTACTATTGCCGAAAAAAGAATTGATTCCAACGAAGTTGTTTTTCGTCTGGAAGTTAGTGCTCCGGATGCTACCTGCCGGTTTAGTTATAGCGAAAATGGTAAAAAATTCACGAGTATAGGGGAAGCTTTCAAAGCGCAGCCCGGGAAGTGGATTGGAGCTAAAGTGGGCTTGTTTAGTGTAAGCACTCAGGAAGCAAAAAGGGGCGGCTACGCAGATGTGCAGTATTTTAGAATTACCAAATAATCTTTTTAAAAAAATAAATGAAAATATCCGCTAAAAGCTTTCTGGTATTCTTTAGCTTTTTAAGCTTTGGAATGCTCCATGCGCAGCAAAATTCCGCATGGGATCCTGCACAGATTTATGATAATATTGAATTTGACATGCCCGAAGTACAGGAGCCTCAGTTTCCTAAATATGAGGTTAATATTGTGCAATTTGGTGCTGTGGGGGATGGCCTTCAGAAAAATACAGAAGCTTTTAAAAAAGCCATTGCCGATGTTGCCGAAAATGGCGGCGGAAAAGTAGTGGTGCCCAGAGGCATGTGGCTTACCGGGCCTATTCACTTCCGCAGTAATATTAACCTGCACCTGGAAGATGGAGCTTTTATTTTCTTCAGCAAAGATTTTGATGATTATGAGCTTATTAAAACCAGTTTTGAAGGTTTAAATACCGTTCGTAATGAATCCCCCATTAATGCCAATAATGTTGAAAATATCGCCATTACCGGGAAAGGGGTAATAGATGGTAGTGGAGGTGCGTGGAGACCGGTGAAAAAGGGAAAAATGACGAGCTCCCAGTGGGACGACCTGGTAAAATCCGGTGGTGTGTTGTCTGAAGATCAGAAAATGTGGTTTCCTACAGAAAGTGCTAAAAAGGGATATAATAGTACCACTAATTTTAATGTACCCGATAAAGTTTCGGATAAAGAATTAGCGTTGGTCAAAGATTTTTTAAGGCCGGTGATGGTGAGCATTGTCAACAGTAAAAAGATTCTGCTGGACGGGCCAACTTTTCAAAATTCACCCGCATGGAACATTCATCCGTTAATGAGCGAGGATATTACTATTCGAAACCTTACCGTAAGAAATCCGTGGTATTCTCAAAATGGCGATGGGCTCGATCTGGAATCCTGTAAAAATGTGGTGATCTACAACAATACCTTTGATGTTGGAGACGATGCGATTTGCTTTAAATCAGGTAAAAATGAAGACGGGCGTGAGCGTGGAATACCAACCGAAAATGTGATCGTAAAGAATAATATCGTCTATCACGGGCATGGCGGATTTGTTATTGGCAGTGAAATGTCTGGCGGCGTGAAAAATGTGCATGTTTCCAATTGTACTTTTATGGGAACCGATGTTGGCCTTAGGTTTAAAAGTACCCGTGGCCGCGGTGGCGTGGTGGAAAAAATTTATATCTCCAATATAAATATGATTAATATTCCTACTGAAGCCATTCGATTTAACCTTTTTTACGGCGGAAATTCCCCCATTCTTGAAGGAGACCAGGATGCTGCCGATGAGGCACGTGATGAAACTGTAGTTCCGGTTACCGAGGAAACACCTTCCTTTCGCGATATTTATATGAAGAATATCACAGCTACCAATTCCCATAAAGCTGCCTTTTTTATGGGATTGCCCGAAATGAAACTAAAGGATGTATACCTTAAAAATGCCATTTTTGAGACTGAAGAGGGAATTACTGTTATAGATGTCAATAGCATAGGACTGAAAAATGTAAAGATTCTTCAGAAAAATGGCCCGGCACTGGTACTGTATAATGTTAAAGATGTTCAGTTAAAGAACATAAATTATCAGGAGAATAAAGACGGGGCTGCGGTACAGGTTTCAGGAAAAAGTGAAAATATAGATTTTTCAAAAAGTAATATTCCGAGTGGCGATATTCAGCAAAAAACTGCAGGCGTACAGTCAGGAAAAAAAGGCACAAATCTAATTGAAGTTCGTACTGCTACTCAGCTTATCAAAGCTATAGACCACGCCAGCCCCGGGGACTCTATTTTTGTTCATGCCGGGGATTATGTGCTAAAAGAGCGAATTTATATAAATGATTCCGGTACTGCTTCCAACAAAATTTATCTGGTTGGTAGTAGCAGTGGGGAACGCCCGAAACTGGATTTTTCGGCTATGGAAGAGAATTCTTCTAACCAGGGAATCGTACTAAAAGCCGATAACTGGTATATTAAGGGGTTCCAGTTTTATAAAGCCGGCGATAATGGCCTGCATATTAGGGGAAATAACAATCTCATTGAATTTTGCAGTTTTTCGGAATGTGCAGATACAGGGCTTCAGCTGGATGATGCTGCCTCAAAAAACACCATTTTAAACTGTGATTCATTTTATAACGCCGATTCAAAACTGGAAAATGCCGATGGCTTTGCCGTTAAAATGGATGTTGGTTCAGGAAATAAATTTATTGGTTGCCGTGCATGGAACAATCTTGATGATGGATGGGACGGTTACCTCCGGGAAGCCGACAATATTCAAACCACCTACGAAAATTGCTGGGCTTTTAATAACGGTTATTTAAAGGATGGAACTAAAGGAAAAGGCGATGGCAACGGCTTTAAAACCGGCGGGAGTGATAACAAAACCCGCAAACATAATGCTTCTTATTATCGCTGTATGGCGGTGAATAATGTGAGCGATGGGTTTGACCACAACAGCAACCGGGGAACAGTTTCCATTATTAATTGTTCTGCTACAGGGAACGGAAGAAATCTTGCTTTTTCGGAAAAGAACGGACTCGCAAAAATTACAATTATCAACAGCCTCGTTCTCGGGGAATTGGGGAAATATAATGCTGAAGTGGAAGAGGTAAAGAACAATAGCTGGCAGATGGATTTGAATGTTTCTGAAAATGATTTTGTTTCCACTGATATTTCTGAATTATCTGCGCCAAGGAAAAAAGATGGCAGTTTGCCAGATATTGGTTTTATGCGTCCTCAAAAAAACAGCAAACTTGTAAATGCTGGCGTTATTCTGGAGAAAACAAATTCGGGAGAAGCTCCGGATTTAGGCGCTCTTGAGTCAGGAATTGCTGAATAATATAGTCTTCAGAAATAATCAGATACATTCATTCTATTTGAAGCAGAAATAAATAAGACAAAAATTCAAATGCTCCATCAAATGGCACTAAGAAAACATTTATTTATACTGACAGTTTTCAGTTTTTTTATGCTGAAAGCCCAGACCCAGGAACACGAAATTGAGCCCTATACCATCCAGACTAGCTATGAAAAACTAAAGAAGGATTACCCATTTATAAAACCTGTAGAGCCGCTTGTTTCAGAAAAAATTATTTCCGAAGAAAATGTGGTTTTTAAGAAGACTCCCGAAAAGGATATAAAGGCAGATGTGTATATGCCCAAGGCCGAAAATGGCCAAAAATATCCTGGGGTTTTATTAATTCATGGCGGCGGCTGGCTTACCGGGAGCAAGGAAAATGAGCGGGTAATGGCTCAGCATCTTGCACAAAACGGGTATATTGCCGTAACTGCCGCTTATAGACTGGGTACAGAAGCCATTTATCCGGCGGGAGTATTAGATTTAAAAGACGCTGTGAAATGGATGCGGAAAAATGCCGAAAAGTATCATATAGATAAGTCGAATATTGCCGTTTTGGGAGCTTCGGCGGGAGCACAACTTGCTACTTTAATTGGTGTTACTCCCGATGCCGAAATTTATAATACTGAAAACAATAGTTTTTCGGATAATGTTCAGGCGATCGTGAATATAGATGGCATTGTTTCATTTGTTCATCCTGAAGCAGAGGAAGGCTGGATGGCCGGTACCTGGTTAGGCGGTTCCAAAGACCAAAAGCCTGAAGTCTGGAAAGAAGCTTCCCCATTGGAATATGTAGATAAAAATACACCGCCTACGCTATTTATAAATAGTTCTTATGCCAGGTTTCATGCCGGGAGAGATGATATGACGGAGATTCTGGAGGAGAATGATATCTATCATGAAGTCCACACATTAGAAAATTCCCCACATTCCTTTTGGCTGATGCATCCCTGGTTTGAGGAAACTTTGAATTTAACCACTGCTTTCCTGGATAAGGTGCTGCAGAATTCCTCTTCGGCTAAAAAGGCCTATCGGGAAATTAAGGTGGCGCAGGACGGTTCAGGCGATTTTGCCAAAATTCAGGAAGCTATAAACTCTACCCGAGATCTTGGCCCCGGGGAAGTGGTAATTCATATAAAAAATGGAACCTATAATGAAAAACTGGAAATCCCCAGCTGGAAACATCAGTTAACGCTGAGAGGGGAAAGTAAGGAAGAAACCATTATTGTGAATAATGATTTTTCCGGAAAGGCAAATCCCAAAACCGGAAAAAAACACTCCACCTTTACTTCCTACACGGTCCTGGTGCAGGGCGACGATATTAAAATTGAAAACCTCACTGTTAAAAATTCTTCCTGTGGCGAAGGACAGGCAGTGGCGCTGCATGTGGAGGGCGACAGGTTTGTGATTAAAAACTGTAATATCCTGGGCTGCCAGGACACGATTTATACCGCTACGGAAGGGAGTCGGCAACTATTCGCTGACTGTTATATAGAAGGTACCACCGATTTTATTTTTGGCGAAGCTACGGTGGTATTTAAAAATTGTACCATAAAAAGCATGCGGGATTCTTATGTAACGGCTGCGGCCACACCACAAAACCAGGAGTTTGGTTATGTTTTTATCAATTGTAAATTAATAGCTGCGGAAGGTGTAAATGAGGTTTTCCTTGGCAGGCCGTGGCGTTCCTATGCCAAAACGGTATTTATCAATTCTGAACTTGGCGAACATATAGTGCCGGAAGGATGGAATCCCTGGAAGGGAGATGAAATGTTTCCGAACAAGGAAAGAACGGCATACTATGCTGAATATAATAGTTCGGGTCCCGGGGCTGCTCCAAATCAACGGGTAGAATGGTCGCATCAGTTAAGCGATAAAGAAGTAGAGAAATACACGTTAAAGAATATTTTCAGCAAAAACAAAGACTGGTATTGGGCTTCTGAAATTATGAAAGATGAAAATGCTGCTTCTGACCTTAAAAATTAAAAACCAATTTCGAATGAAAAATATTATTTTCTATATTCTCCTTATGTGTTCCGCAGCGGTTTCAGCTCAGCAAAATCCTAGCTTATATCTTATAGGAGACTCTACCATGTCTGATAAAAAGGATCCGGAGAAAAATCCCGAACATGGCTGGGGACAGATGTTACCGGAATTAATGACTTCAGAAATTAATATTGAAAATCATGCGGTGAATGGCCGTAGTACTCGAAGCTTTATTTCGGAAGGTCGCTGGAGAGCGGTTAAAAATAAACTTCAACCAGGCGATTTCGTTTTTATTCAGTTTGGGCATAATGATCAGAAGGTGAAAGATTCCAGCCGATATACCAATCCATTTACCCAATATCGGGCTAACCTGGAAAAATTTGTACAGGAAACTCGTGAAAAAGGTGCAACGCCAGTTTTGATGAGTTCTATCGTGCGGAGAAAATTTAATGAAGAAGGAGTATTGTTAGATACTCATGGTGAATATCCTTTGGTAACCAGAATGGTTGCTGAATATCTTGAGGTACCATTTATCGATATGCAGTTACTTACAGAACAACTGGAAATTGCTTATGGTCCCGAAGATTCTAAAAATATTCATCTTCATTTAGAACCCGGGGAAGACCCTTATGAGCCTGATGGCAGGCATGATGATACGCATTTATCTGAAAAAGGAGCGATCATTGTGGCCAGCCTTGCACTTCAGGAAATAGCAAATCAAAATCTGGAGTTGAAGAAATTTATAGAACCAGAAGTATTGGAAAAAGAATTAATGAAGAAATAAAAATAAGATGATGATAGACAAGAATGATTTAAAGAGAGGTTTAAAAATTGCCATTTTCGGTATATGCTTTGGCATTACAGCACAACAGGCAGTTTTTGCTCAAAGCAAAGAAATTTCCTGGGGCCAGGCGCAGCAACAGGATAAAGAATGGTATGCTTCCGGAGAAGCGCAGCGCATTGCCGATAATGTTTTGCTGTACCAGCATAATAACGGCGGTTGGTATAAGAATATTAATATGGCAGATAAGCTGACTTCCGCAGAGAAAGATAAGCTGAGAGCGCAGAAATCTGAAGAAGTGGGAACTACTATAGATAACGGCGCCACGCATACGCAGCTAAATTATCTGGCGAAAATTTATAGTGCCACTAGTGAGGAAAAATACAAAAATGCTTTCCTGGATGGAGTAGATTATCTTTTGGAAGCACAATATGAAAATGGCGGATGGCCGCAATTTTACCCAATAAAGGAGGGGTATTATGAGCATATTACTTACAATGACGGCGCAATGATTGGTGTGATGAATTTATTGCGGGACATAGCTAAAGAAAAGCCAGGCTACACTTTTGTAGATGCAAAGCGAAAGAAAAAGGCTCAAAAAGCTATAAATAAAGGCCTGGAAGTGATTCTGGCAACCCAGGTAAAAGTGGATGGAAATCTAACCATCTGGTGCGCGCAACACGATAAAGATGATTTTAGTCCCGCTAAAGCAAGAGCTTACGAGCTTCCATCATTAAGCGGAAAAGAAAGTGCGGGAATTGTGGAATATTTGCTGAAGCTGAAAAAACCTTCCGAAGAAGTGAAAAAGTCGATTAGGAGCGCTGTGCAATGGTTTGATGAGCATAAGGTGATGGGGGAAAAAGTAGTTTGGATAAAAGATACCTCTTATGTTGAAGGACACGACAGGGTAGTGGTTCAGGATTCTGATGGTGGTCCGCTTTGGGGACGATTTAATGATATTAAAACCGGGAAGCCGATTTTTGTAGGCCGCGATGGAATAATTAAATCCCACCTGGCCGATATTGAGCAGGAACGCAGAGTAGGTTATAACTATATAGACAATTATGCTGAAGAGTTGCTGAAGCGGGAATACCCCGAATGGGAAAAGAAATATTAAAATTCCTTTTCCGCTATCAGTATTCTTACTTCATATAGGAGACGGTAATTTAATTTAATAGGGTTTTTTGGCTTATCGAATATTTATCGTGGAATTTGAAGTGAAGGCACCGTGAAATTTTAGGCTTTGAGCTACATTAATATTTTCTTTAGATAGAATTTTCTAACGAATTGCTAAAATTTAGGTGCTGAACAATAAATTCAGATAAAGATTCGTAAGCCTGGATTTTTTTGGTTAGTTTTTTCATAAATGGAAAAAATGAACAGATAGTAAATAAATCAATGGTTCAAAAAGTAAAATATGCTACACGGAAAAACATTTTTAAAAGAAAAGGAATCGGCATGGGAAGACGCCGGGGATGGCATCACCAGGAAGATTACCGGCCATAACACTCAGATGATGATGGTTAAGGTAAAATTTGAAAAAGGAGCGACCGGGTATGTACATGATCATTATCACACACAATCTTCGTATGTTGCTTCCGGAAAGTTTAAAATCACCATAGGTGGCGAATCCGAAATCCTTGAGGCAGGAGATACTTTTTTTGTACATCCTAATTTAAAACATGGGGCAGAATGTCTTGAAGCAGGCATTTTAATAGATGTGTTTAGCCCGGTGAGGGAGGATTTTCTGTAAAAAGAAGATATGAAAAATGCAATTTTCGGCTTTATACTTTTTCTTGCTGGCAGTGCCGGAATAGCGCAGGAATTTACTGCCATCTGGCCGGAAGGAAATATGCCTAATTCTAAGGGTTTAAAGCTGGAACATATTGAAAAAAATCAGCGTATCACCCAGGTTGCTGAACCAGGATTTTACAGTTTTTTTCCTGCTAATGAAGAAAATAAGGGCGCTGTAGTTCTAATACTTCCTTCGGGTGGATACCATCATCTCACGTACAATCTTGGCGGATTTCAGGTTGCCAAGTGGTTTAACACCATGGGAATTCCGGCTTTTGTACTTAATTATCGGCTGCCCACTTCTCCAGATTTAAAAGTTAGTTACAAAGGGCCCATCCAGGATGCGCAGCGCGCCATGAAAATCATTAGGGCCAATGCTGAAAAATATAAAATAGACCCGGAGAAAATCGGGATTTTTGCAACATCAGCCGGAGGTCACCTTGCAACTACTTTAGGTACACATTCAGAAGATTTTTCAGCAATAAAGAATGACACGCTAAACGATTATTCTTTTAAGCCCAATTTCATGGTATTGATCTCCCCGGTGATAAGCTTCGGGAAATATGCTCATGAGGGAAGTATACAAAACTTCTTTGGCGAATCCCCTTCCGAAAAATTAATTAAAGAATACTCTAATGAATTACATGTAAATGAGAATACGCCGCCTTCTTTTTTGGTGCATGCACAGAACGATAAATCTGTAAGCGCTATGAATAGTATTCTCTTTTATGAAGCTATGATGAAAAGTGGGGTAAAGGGGAGTCTGCACTTTTTTCCGAAAGGACAACATGCCATAGGAATTACAAATGAATCTGTTTTGACTGACGAGTGGAAGGATTTATGTGAAAAGTGGCTGAAAGAGGAGCAGGTTATAAATTAATCCCGTGGAAAGAAATTAAAAAAACAATTAGTAACTTGAAAGTTTCTGATAAGATTTGAATTATATGAAACAAATATTTGAACAAAGTTGGAGGTGGTACGGCCCTCAGGATCCCGTGAAACTTCAAACCATAAAACAGGCCGGTGCAAATGGAGTGGTTACTGCTTTACATCATATTCCTGTAGGGGACGTTTGGACGGTGGAAGAGATTGAAAAGCGAAAGAAACTGCTGGAGGAAAGCAATAAAGAGAACCCTTTTCCGCTGCACTGGAACGTAGTGGAAAGCCTTCCTGTACATGAACATATTAAGCAGGCAAGGAGTGACAGGGGGAAATATATTGAAAACTATAAGCAAAGTCTTATAAACCTTGGCAAATGCGGGGTCACCCGGGTGTGCTACAATTTTATGCCCGTGCTGGACTGGTTAAGGACCAATGTAAGATATCAGCTGGAAGACGGCAGTACTGCACTTCTTCATAATCTGGAAGACCTTATAATTTTCGATCTGTTTATTCTGAAAAGGGATAATGCTGAAGCAGATTATGATGCTGAAATGGTAAAAAAAGCCAAAGCAAAATATGCTGAAATGAAGCAGGAGGAACTGGATGTTTTGAAGCAAAGTCTGCTGATGGCATTGCCTGGTGATAAAGAAGGTTTTACGCTTGAAAAGTTAAGAAATGGCCTGAAGGATTACGAAGCAATTTCAGCAGAACAGTTAAGGGAACACCTGGTAGAATTTTTAGAGGAAGTAATTCCTGTAGCTGAAGAAGCCGGAGTGGTAATGGCCATTCATCCAGATGATCCGCCATGGCCGGTGCTTGGGCTGCCAAGGGTGGTTAGTAAAGCTTCAGATTTTGATTATATTTTTGATAAAGTGCCGCAAAAAGCCAATGGACTTACCTTTTGCAGTGGAAGTTTAGGAGCTTCAGAAAATAATAATTTACCTGAAATTATTAAAGCCTATTTTGACCGGATTCATTTTGTGCATCTGCGATCTGTTCAGCGGGACGAAAATTCGAGATTTTATGAGGCCAATCACCTTGAAGGCAGTGCAGAAATGTATAAGCTGGTAAGGACATTTTATGAGCTTCAGAAGAAAAATAACCGAGCACCAATTCCAATGAGGCCCGACCATGGTCATGAGATGCTGGACGATCAGGATAAACCTTTTTATCCCGGTTACTCTGCTGTGGGCAGGTTGAGAGGTCTTGCGGAATTACGCGGACTGGAATTTGGAATTGTAAACACATTAGAAAATCAGTAAAAGAATAAAAATGGACAGATTAGAGAATAAAGTTGCCGTTGTTACTGGTGGAAATGGAGTTTTAGGAGGAGCAATTGCTATAGGTTTGGCAAAGCAAGGAGCTAAAGTTGGCATCCTGGGAAGAAGCGAAGATACCGTGCAGGAGAGAGTGGAGGAGATTAAGAAGTTTGGCGGGGAAGCAATTTCACTGGTGGCTGATGTACTGGATAAGGAAAAATTAATTTCAGCCAGAGACAAAATTGAAGCAGAATTCGGTAAAGTTGATATCCTGGTGAATGCTGCGGGTGGTAATATTAAAGGCGCCACCATAACTCCGGACCAGAGTATTTTTGATCTTGAGTTGGATGATTTTGATAAGGTGAACCAGTTAAACTTTAAAGGAACCGTGCTGCCTACTTTGATTTTTTCCAAAGCAATGGTAGAAAATAAAAACGGTAGTATTATTAATATTTCCTCCCTTGCCGCGCAACGTGCCTTAACACGGGTAATGGGATATGCCGCTGCCAAAGCGGCCGTAGATAATTTTACGAAATGGCTGGCTGTGGAAATGGCACAAAAATATGGCGATGGGATTAGGGTAAATGCCATTGCACCGGGCTTTTTTATAGGAGAGCAAAACCGTGATCTTTTATTAAATGAAGCCGGAAATTTGACAGATCGTGGACAAACAATTGTAAATCAGACTCCAATGAAACGCTTTGGAGAACCCGAAGAATTGCAGGGAGTAGCCAATTGGCTGGCAGGAGAAGAATCTTCTTTTGTCACTGGTATTGTAGTGCCCGTAGATGGAGGTTTTGGAGCGTTTAGCGGAGTATAAAAAATTGAATATGGCAAGATTAGGAAAATATTCCTTTGGAGTAGGAGACCGTTTTGGAAAAGAAGGAAAGGCTCAGCTTAAAGCTGTGCTCAAAATGCAGGAAAATGGTATTGAAGTTATCCCTGTTTGGAATAAATCTAACCGGGAGCACGAAACGGTAGGGACAAACCCGGAAAGCGTAAGAAAAGAAGCCGATAATGCTGTTAAAGAACTGCAATATACCGGCGATTATCTTGTAGATGCAGATCATATTGGGTTACAAAATGTTGATCCTTATCTCAAGCAAAGTGATTTTTTTACCATAGATGTAGCCGATTATATTGGAAAAAAAGCTAAGGAAAATGACGAAAGAGAATTTTTAGAGTTTTTTGAAAAGTACCTGGGGGATTTTCAGATTCCCGGAATTGAACATAGAATAGAAATATCAAAAATGCAGCTTCAGGAAATGCTGGATAATTTTCTGCTGGCCATGAAAAAATCAGGAGAAGTTTACCGGCATATTGCTTCGGAAAAATCAGAGGAGTTTTCCACTGAAGTTTCCATAGATGAGGTTGAAAATCCGCAATCTCCGGTAGAGTTATTTTTTATCCTGGCAGCACTGGCGCATTATAAAGTTCCCGTTAATACCATCGCACCAAAATTTACGGGAGAATTTAACAAAGGCGTGGATTACAGAGGGGATTTAAATCAATTTGAAAAGGAATTTGAAGAGGACCTGCTGGTACTAAAATTTGCCATAAAAGAGTTTGGCCTTCCGCCAAATTTAAAATTGAGCGTACACAGCGGTAGCGATAAGTTCTCCATTTACCCGGTGATGCAGAAGCTGATTAAAAAGCACAATATGGGTCTGCATTTAAAGACGGCTGGCACTACCTGGCTTGAGGAATTAATTGGCCTGGCTGAAAGTGAAGGAGAAACTTTCAGCTTTGCTAAAGAAATTTATGCTGAAGCTTTGGAAAGATATGAAGAACTTACCAAAGATTATGCTGAGGTACTTTCTATAAATAAAGACGAATTACCTTCCGCAGAAGATTTTTCGACCGGAAAGGATTTTGCTGATGCACTTAGACATGATCAAAAGAGCAAGGCCTATAATGCCAATTTTCGACAATTATTACACTGCGCTTATAAGTTAGCTGCTGAAAAAGACAATTTTCAGGAACTTTTGGATAAGAACAGATCAAAGATAGAAGAAAACGTAACCTATAACCTTTACGAGAGGCACCTGAAGAAGATTTTTCCTTCCTAGCATCCTCCAAAAACAAATAAAATGGAAAGACATATTACATTAGGAGAATTCATCATTGAGAATCAGAAGGATTTTCCTTATGCCAAGGGAGAATTAAGTGCTTTATTAAGTTCCATAAAACTGGCCGCAAAGATGGTTAACGAAAAAATAAATAAGGCTGGTTTATCACAGATTATCGGTAAAATGGGAACCAATAACATACAGGGTGAAAACCAGGCTAAACTGGATATTATAGCCAATGATATTTTTATATCTACCCTAAAAAATCGCGGAGAGATTTGTGGAATTGCTTCTGAAGAGCTTGAGCATTATGTGGCTTTTGATGAAGATATGCATAAGGATGCCAAATATATCGTACTTATAGACCCTCTGGACGGCTCTTCCAATATTGATGTAGATATTACAGTGGGCACAATTTTCAGTATTTACCGAAGGATTTCTCCTGCCGGGGCCAAAGTTAAAAAAGAAGATTTTCTTCAGCCCGGCGATAGCCAGGTTGCCGCAGGCTATTTAATTTACGGTACTTCTACCATATTGGTTTACACTACGGGCAATGGGGTGAACGGTTTCACCTTCGATCCCGGTGTTGGTTCGTTCTTTCTTTCCCATCCCCAGATCAGGTATCCGGAGCATGGTAAAATTTATTCGGTGAATGAAGGAAATTATGTTCATTTTCCTGATGGAGTGAAGAAATATATCAAGTGGGTACAGCAAATAGATGAAAAAGACGGGCGCCCATTTACTTCAAGATATACCGGCTCCCTGGTTGCAGATTTCCACAGGAATATGCTGCTGGGTGGTATTTATTTATACCCGCAGGGAACCACATCACCAAATGGAAAACTACGTTTGCTATATGAATGTAATCCGATGGCATTTCTAACGGAACAGGCCGGAGGTAAGGCTATTGATGGTGAAACCAGGATCATGGAGATCATTCCTAGCGAACTTCATGAAAGGACTCCATTTATTTGCGGAAACTCAGAAATGGTTTCAATAGCAGAAAGGTTTATTGGGGGAAATTATGAAGTTTAGGCTCTAACAGAAACTTATCTATTAATTCATAATTTGATTGCATTTGTTTGGAATTAATGCCTTACTTTTATTACTACGGATAAAAACGTAGCGAGGGTTACCTATTCGGTTACCTGGTTTTTTGAAATTGATAAAAGGCTTGATATTAAAGGTATAACCGATGGAGACTTTAGTTCTGTCATCCCGACTTTTTTGGATAATCATTTTGATATAATAAAGGGTAATTGTATGGTTTACATGTAGTTACCCTTTATTTTTTGGCTCAAATATTAATAAATGATGTTAAAATTAATGTGAGTTCATCGTGAGCCATTTTTTTGTGTTTTTTTTTAGCAGATGCTCCATAGCGCGTATTGGTGGTTTGA
>NZ_JAVRHP010000169.1:0-3592 GCF_031846505.1 Autumnicola edwardsiae | reverse complement strand
AAGCATTTTCAAAAGGAGAATTTTTGTGGGGTGATTCACGACTATAAGGATTTTGAGCTTACGGAAATGGCCTATCCGCTATTTAAAGACAGGGAAATTCCCTTTAAGATTATTTCCTTTGATAAGATCTTCCACAGGGTGAATCCCATCGCTCCACGATACCTGGAGAACGAGGAAAGCGTCAATGAAGTCTCCAGGGTACTGGTGGAAAACCTATTGGAGCAACGGGAATCAGGTACTTCGGGGACTACAAAATTTTTTAATGATGCCGCGGAAGGGCTAATCGGGGGACTGATCTGGAAATTAAAAACCGATTACCCGAAGTTTTGCACCCTTCCACATCTTATCGCTATCTACCAGTACCTGGATACCGATAGCCTGATCCAGTTTTTGGAAACCAATACTACCTCCCGCGCCATGGCCGATGCTTTTATTAGTGGTAAAGACTCTGAGCGGCAAACAGCCGGGGTGAAAAGTACCCTGGCCAATACGCTCAAAAGGATCAGTACCCAACAAATTTTTATGGTTCTTTCTAAAAATGAGGTTTCACTTCATATTAATAGTGAAGAGAATCCTTCGGTTATTTCAGTAGTGAACAATCCCAAATACGAAGCTTCCTACTCACCGGTTATAGCTACCATCATACATACTATCACCAAACAAATGAGTGTTCGTAATTCGAAAGCTTCTTTTTTATTAATGGAAGAGGCGCCCACCCTTCGTTTACTGAATATGCACCGTATCCCTGCCACGCTTCGCAGTTATGACATAGCTACGATTTATGTAATGCAGGATAAGATCCAAAACGATATGATGTATGGGGATAAAGCAAGCAAGGCGATCCTGAGCAACCTGTCCTACCAATTCTTTGGAAAGGTGAACGATCCCGATACCGCCAAATATTATGAGCGCTTTTTTGAAATTGTGAAAAAGCCCACCACCAGCGTAAACCGCGGGTATAGTCTTGATTTTGATACAAGGGTGACCATCGGGGAGAAGGAAATTCCAAAAATCCGTGCCGATGTTTTCTTTCGATTAAAACAAGGAGAGTTTATTACGTATGCGGATGGGAAGGATAAAAAAGTACAGTTTAAATTACAGAAAATTCACCGTGAGTTACCTGAGGCTAAAGATCAAAAACCTTATTCCAAAGCTGATCTGAAAGCTAATTTTGAGCGAATTTATGAGGAGGCAAGATCGATATTTGAGTAAGCGAAATAGTTATTAAGTATCATTTCATTTTTGGTACTTGTCAAGTAAATACTGTAAAAAACTTGACAATTTATATTTTAATTCACTATCTTTGTGGTGCTATGAATATTGCGACATCCATAAAGTCTAAAGTAGATCGTATAAATACCGGGAAGGTATTTACCTATGATAGCTTATCTATTCCCCAAACCGAATTTTCTGCTGCTGCAAAAGCTTTAAGTAGATTGGCTGCAAGAGGGGTGATTAAAAGATATAAAAATGGTATGTACTATAAGCCCGAACAAACTATTTTTGGGGAAATAAAACCAAGTGAGGAAGAATTACTTTATAATTATCTTTTTGAAGAAGGTAAGCAAGTTGCATACATAACCGGACTTCGTCTATATAATGAATTTGGCCTTACTACTCAAATCCCTACAACGGTAAGAGTGGCCAGCTGGGATAAGATGATAAAAACCAAGATTGGAAATTTGGTTGTAAAGCCTGCAAAAAGTTACGCACCCGTATCCCAAGAAACTATTCCTTTCTTGCAATTATTGGATGTAATGAAAGACTTTAAGAAGATCCCAGATTTGGACAAAAAGGAGGGTGTTGATTTTTTGAAGAAAAGAATTAAAGCGCTTTCTGATAGTGGTAAAATTAAATTGGTCGAGTTTGCTAAATCCTATCCTCCCAAAGTGAGGGCATTTTTAGGTGCTCTTCTTGAGGCACTCTCATTTAACGAGGTGGGTGAACCACTTAAAAACACTATTAATTATTTAAGTAGTTATGAATTCGGAATATCCGAAAATATATTGCCCACCATTTCAAACTGGAAGATCTCCTGATGAATTTACATAATTATAAAACTGCATTTCAGGGAGCTATTGTTGCTACTGCCCAACACTTTGGGATTTCTGAAATCTATGTAGAAAAGGACTATTGGGTTACCTTAGCACTTAAAGAGATTTTTACTAATAAATCAACCAGCCAACTCGCCGTGTTTAAAGGTGGAACATCCCTTTCTAAATGCTTTGGCGTAATTGAGCGCTTTTCTGAAGATATTGATTTGGTGGTTATAAAAGAGGAGGGGGAAACCGATAATTCCTTAAAGCGAAAACTCAAAAAAGTCACTGGTGTACTGGAACCTGTGATGACTGTTATTCCCGAACATCCTTTAGAAAACAAACGGGGCAAAATTAGAAAAGTGGTTTATGGGTATGATAAAGTAGGCGTGGAGGGTGCATTTGGCCAGATACGGGATCATATTGTAGTAGAAGCCTCAAGTCTTGGGAAATCCCATCCATCGGAAATAGTCAGTGTCCATTCCCTGATTGCGGCTTTTATTGCCACGACTAATAATGTAGACCTTATCAATGCGTATCACCTTGAACCTTTTAAGGTTACGGTATTAAGTATAGAACGTACATTTTGTGAGAAAATAATAAGCCTGATAAGGTTTTCCTATACCGAAAACCCTCTGGAAGATTTAAAAGATAAGGTTCGCCATACTTACGATTTGCATCAACTTTTACAACAAGATAAAATTTCTTCGTTTTTGAAATCTGATGATTTTGAAAAAATGCTACTGCAAGTGGGGAAAGACGATGATAAGGCTATCCCAATAACAAGGAGTGGTTATTAAAACATCCATCCCAGTCCTTGTTCTTTAGCCAAACAGAAATGGTTTGGAAATCCCTGGGCAAAACCTATTCCGGTTCATTTAGGGAGCTGCTAACAGGAGATCTTCCTGAAGAGGTGAAGGTATTAAAATCCATGATGAGGATTTCCGTAAGGCTAAAGGAAGTGAAATGGGAAATTTAAAACTACCTCCGTTCAAACAAGCCAACAACTAGTTAATATTTAAATTAACAACCTAAGTGCTAATCCGGTAACCCAATTACCCTGCAAGAGAGCCCGCAAGTCACCCCGCAAGTTCAGGATCTCTTAAATGTGGTTAATGGTAAAGATAGCAGAAGTGAGTTTCAATACCATTAAGGACTTTCCGATAGAGAAAAATTTAGAAAAATTTATTTGCAACCTGCCCTTGCCGAAGGATTGAAATGACCATTCCCGAGAAACCACAAAGTAGTAAACAGGGTTATAGGCTGACTGTCAGGGGTGCAAAAGCCACAAAAATTTAAAATTTTAAAGTCGGAATTTTTCAATATTATCAATTAGGATCATTAATAAACCGATGGGAAATCTTTAATTTCAAATTCCGTTCTCCGTCTTTTTCATTAAGCTCTAATATCGCCCTTCTTTCTTTAGATAAAGAAAACTTTGGCAGTACATAAACCATTCTTACAGTTTGATTTTTTCCAATCTTGGCCGGCACATTGTATTTAAAAACCGGATCCTGGTATAAACGCTGCAGGGATTTCTTCTTTCCCTTTTTGCG
>NZ_JAVRHP010000168.1:0-3593 GCF_031846505.1 Autumnicola edwardsiae | reverse complement strand
GGATATTGATGATCCTTTATGCGTTGGAGCGACAGACAAAATTCTGCTCTCTTAAACAATCGACAGGAATACGAACCTGGTGAAGTAATATCTACCATTGTAAAATGGTACAGAAGAGCTGATTTCCAAATTAAAGGATTCTGGGGGTGAAAGAAAAAATCATTCCACAGGCGGAGAAACGGCGAATTTGGGTGACTGATGAGGACAATAATTAGAGGTCTCATCGTTACTGCACGTCTGAAGAGGAGCGGGTAATGACGCTGAAAAAAAGAGAAAGCTTTAATCCATGTGCTGAAATAAATTTAAGTGATTTTCAGGAATGCTGAAAATTGGATGTTGTTTCTAATAATTGATAGCATTTGTTAAGGGGAAAGAAAGATAATTTCAACATCGGAGAAGAAGGATAAATTGGCTAATAAGTTCGATGACAGCGATACTATAGTGACAGAAAAAAGCCGCTCCAAATAGTTGTTCAGGAACGGCTTTTGTAAATCAGGAAATTTATTTCAATAAATGTATTCCAAAGCTACTACATCAAATTCTCCAAATTTTCCATCTTCACTTGCGCTAAAGCAGGAAAGCATAATAGAATTAGGATCTAATCTAAAAGGAGTACCAGGAATATGTACTGATCCGGTAGGATTTGCTAACTCACCAAAGCTTGGCCTTCCGCAGCTTTCCCGGGTAAACCAATCTGTGTGGCGTAATCCCAGGGTATGGCCAATTTCATGTGTCATTACATGTGTGTTCACTTCAAGGCTGTAATTTTCCATTCCTGAGTATATTTGAACAAATGGATATGGATTGCCTCCGGCAGGAAAACCTGCGCTACCACCTACACTGCCATCAGGAACCTGAAATATTACAATATCAGCAAGACTTTGATCATTGGAAAAGGAAAGCTCAAAAGTAAGTCCCAGATCAAGGGAATTATAATTTTCCACTGCGTTTTCCAAAGCCTCCTGTTGCTTTTCAGTAAGATTTTGGCCAAAGCCCATTCCTGTCCAGCCAACTATTTGTATTACTCGGGGCGAGTAAACAAGACTATAAGTTCTGTACTGCTTATCGGTAATATCTCCGGCTTTCATATTATCCAATTGTTCGGCATCTATGGCGATATCACCTTCAATAAGGTAGGATACTTTCTTAGACCCATCAGGTAATTGCATTTCGACCTTTTCTACTCCTTCTGCATTGAGATTCAGGGATTCAATTTTTGCAATGGTTTCTTTAGAAACTTTTGAGTCTTGAATAGAAGAAGATTCGGAAGGAACGACTGCTTCTTCTTTTTGACATGATACGGCTACAGTAATCGCAGCCAAAAGTAATAATCTTGTGATTTTCATAAATTGAGATTAAAAAGGTTAATAAAAATTAAAGGACACTTGTTATCAAACCTAGATAAATAAATTTTAATTACACATATAAATTCCGATTTTAGCATAAAAATTACCAACTAGTAAAATACTATATATATATATACCGTGTATTTATTAGGTTTTATCAATTTTTTTAACTTTTATTAAATTTTTAAAAATTTTGTTTCTATTTATTGTTTTATGATGATTTCTTAGGTATTTAAGGTTATAGCTAGTGAAAAATTACCCTTTAACCAAAATCCTTGCTCTTTGTCGAAAAATTTGTTTCTGTACATAAAATACATGTAGTTTCGTTGGAAGATCGTCATTAGAGCATTTAATATTTTGACGACTTGAACATGAGGACACTTATCTATTAATCTTTTTAAAATAATCTTTTAAATGAAAAAATTTTTTCTTTACACGGGGGCGTTTATGTTTGGTACTATAGCTTTTGCCCAAAGCAATGACAGTAATGTTGATCAAAATGGAAATGCTAATATGGCTACTGTAAGCCAGGTTGGTAGTGGTAATGAATCAAATATCTACCAGAGCGGTGGTGATGCTGATGAAAATACCAATCATGAAGCCACGGTGTCCCAGGAAGGTAGTGCTAACTTATCTGATATTAACCAGACAGAAGATGATCATATTGCAAATGTGGAGCAGTTTGGCTCTAATAATTATTCCGATATAGATCAATCTGGTTCTTCTAATGATGCAGATGTTTACCAGGAAGGGGTTTCAAATAACAGTACAATCTCGCAAATAGGTGATGCTGGAGATACTGAGCCTAATAATGAAGCTGAAGTGGATCAATTAGGGGGAGTTAATAACGCCTTTGTGTATCAGGGGGTGGGTCCAAATGGTGAACCTATTGGTGCTACGTTGAATGATGCTACTATTATGCAAGAAGGAAATTTTAACTATGCTTATATTGATCAAATGGGCAATAATAATGATGCAGATATAACCCAGTGGGGTGATGATAATGATGCATACCAGATCCAGGATGGCAACAGCAATGATGCAGATATTATACAGGGAGAAGCTTTAACTGGATGGGCAAGTTCTCAGTCAAGTCTTGCACAACAGGAACAATATGGAGATGATAACACTGCCAAAATTACTCAGCGAGGAAATGGGCACACAGCTCTCCAGGCTCAATATGGTGAAGGTAATGAGGTAATAGCTTATCAGGGAAATGATGACAATTTCTCCAGACAATATCAGGATGGAAATGGGAACTATGCTAATACCCAGCAATATTTTAGTTCTAATGATTCTTTCCAGGAGCAAATAGGAGATAATAACTGGGCAACAACCCGTCAGACAGGTGAAGGTTTTAACTTCTCTACTATTGCTCAATATGGTGACGCAAATTATACTTTACATACGCAAAAAGGGCTTAATAATGGTGCGTCTACTACTCAATATGGAGACGGTCATACCAGTAACATAAGCCAGATTGGTAACAACAACAGTGCAGATGTATATCAGTCTTCAGTTATATTTCCTGGCCCTGGTATTCCTGGAACCGGTGGGCCAACTACAGGGTCTTCTATGTAGTATCTCTTATTTTTTAATGCCAACAACAAGGCTGTCTCTCTGTCGGGACAGCTTTCTTTTTTCTTAGAGCTAAATGCTACAAGATTAAACTCTCATACAAATAGTAGTAATCTTGAGAAGAACTCAAGTAAGGATAAATTCACAATCTCTTAAAGTTCTTCCCTTACAGGCTAACCTGGTCACTTCAGGATTTTATGTGATTTTTGCTAAAAATTTGACATAATAGATGCAATCATGATAAAACAAATTTTAAATCGATTAGCATTATTGTTAGAACCAATGGTCTTTGGGCAAAATGGAATTAAAGTAGGTCATCAGGAAATGGTAGTGATGTTACAGTAAAAGACGCAGGGTCAAAGCTAAGTTATTTTAGTAACTATTGTAAAGAAACTTTGTCGTTGTTGATCAAGCTGGCTAAAACCGTGTTTCTCGGGACTAGTCAGACCTTAGGCAGTATGGGAATAGTAAAAAAAGTTTTATTTTTCAATTAGAACATATAGCTATTCTGATGTAAAACAGAATAACAACAATCACTGGAACATTGTTATTAAAAAAAATGAAATCGAAATAATAGAACAGTCATCAAAGCGGTCTGGTAGTTTAGTAATTAGTCGTCCCTTAGAAATGCATTTCTAGCTTCATATTTCGATTTTGGCTGATTGAATT
>NZ_JAVRHP010000167.1:0-3675 GCF_031846505.1 Autumnicola edwardsiae | reverse complement strand
TTTGCTCCTCCTCTTGGGCTCGAACCAAGGACCCTCTGATTAACAGTCAGATGCTCTAACCAACTGAGCTAAGGAGGAATTTCGCAATCATTTTTGCGGACGCAAATATAATGTATTTTTTATTTCTCACTAAATAATATTTAAAAAAAGTAAAGTAAAATTCTTTCTGTACTGCATCAAAAAACCTAATTCACATTCTGTAACCAAAGACAGAAATTAATCAAAATCATAATTTGAGGTACAAAAAAAAGAGGATTTGATTTTTTATATGGTGGTAATATGTTAATTTCATAAAAATTATTTTTATGGAGGCAATGCCCAAAAAAGTTAAATTATTGGCTGTAAAAGGCGGAATTACGCAACAACCCGATGTAATGGCCATAGTAAATGCTGCTAATGCTCATTTAACCACCGGAGGTGGCGTGGCAGGGGCAATCCATCATGCTGCAGGTAATGATCTTTACAGGGAATGTCAGGATTTGGCGCCTATAAGACCGGGAAATGCCGTAATTACAAAGGCTTACGATCTGCCAAATGAGTACGTGATCCATTGTCTGGGTCCCGTCTATGGTAAGAACAAACCGGAAGACGTGGTATTGGCGAAATGTTACCGCAATACACTGCGGCTTGCCGAAAAACATAAAATTACTTCTATAGCTTTTCCTGCTATCGCCACCGGGGTTTTTGGTTACCCTCTGGAAGAAGCAACCGAGGTTGCAATAAGCACAATTTTAGAAGAACTTCCTTCGCTCAGGCATCTGGAAAAGATTAAATTTGTCTTATTCTCACAGGCAGATCTGGATATTTACCAGAAAAAGCTTGCAGAAGTCCAATAGGTAATAACCAAGGCAATATTTTGTATGTTTGATTTTACTGCTACTTATACAGACCAGTACCAGCTCGCCATGGCCCAGGTTTATTTTGAAAATGGCCATAAAAACCACCATTCTGTTTTTGATTATTTTTTCCGAAAATTGCCATTTGAAGGTGGCTATGCAATTTTCTCCGGTCTGGAGGACCTACTGGAGATTATAGAAAACCTGAAGTTTGACGATAAAGATATTGCCTACCTGGAGAAAACGGGATTCAGCCAGGAATTTCTTCATTATTTAAAGGAATTTCGCTTTCAGGGGACGGTTTTTGCAGTTAAAGAAGGTGATATTGTCTTCCCTACAAGACCTGTACTCCAAATAGAAGCCAATATCATAGAGGCCCAGATTATTGAGACCGTTTTGCTGAACCTGCTAAATTTTCAAACACTTATTGCTACCAAAGCAAGCAGGATGAGGCTCGTGGCTGGAGACAGTCATTTGCTGGATTTCGGGTTAAGAAGAGCGCAGGGCCCTGGAGGTTACTATGCCACAAGGGCGGCAATTACTGGCGGATTTGATGGGACCAGCAATGTCGTGGCTGCCCGTAATTTTGATATTCCGGTTTCAGGCACTATGGCGCATTCCTTTGTACAAAGTTATGATAATGAACTTGACGCTTTTCGAAGCTTCGCCAAAGGTCGTCCTGAAAATTGCGTCTTACTGGTGGATACTTACAATACTTTAAAAAGCGGAATTCCAAATGCTATAAAGGTCGCCAGGGAAATGGAAGAGCGAGGGCAGAAACTTCTGGCTATCCGCCTGGACAGCGGCGACTTGGCTTATTTTGCAAAAGAAAGCCGGAAACTTCTTGATGAAGCCGGACTCGAATATGTAAAAATTGCTGCATCCAATCAGCTGGATGAGTATGTGATTAAAAGTTTGCTGGAACAACAGGCTCCAATAGACATTTTTGGCGTAGGTACCAACCTGGTAACAGGAAATCCCGATTCGGCTTTGGATGGGGTTTATAAACTAGCTCAATCCAACGGTAAGCCAAGAATAAAACTTTCAGAAAGTCTTTCAAAGGTTACCCTTCCGCATAAAAAGCAAGTCTTCAGAATAAAAACCGGCGAAGGGAAATGCGTTGGAGCAGATGTTATAGGCTTAAGATCTGAATCTCGAATAGAAGAAATGTTTCATACTTTCGAGCCATACAAATCTATGAAACTGCAGGATTTTGAGCAGGAGCCATTGCTGCATAAGGTCATGGAGAAAGGAAAGTCGCTTTTGCAGAAGCAATCGCTTAAGGACATAGCAAATTTCAGCCTTTCCAGGTTGGCCGAATTGCCTATAGAATACAAGCGGTTTAACAATCCTCATATCTACAAAGTAGGTATTAGCGGAGTCTTAAAAGAAGAGCGTGACAAATTGATTAAAGAATATAAACAATTATCATGAAGGCCTTACTAATTATTGATGTTCAGAATGATTTTATGCCTGGAGGAGCACTGGCGGTTCGCGAAGGAGATAAGGTGGTTCCAGTTATAAACCGTCTTCAGGAGAAATTTGACCTGGTAATTGCCACTCAGGACTGGCATCCTCTTAATCACGCAAGTTTTGCTGAAAATCATGCCGGTAAAAACGAATTTGAAATCATTGATCTCGATGGAATTCAGCAGATACTCTGGCCGGTGCATTGTGTGCAAAATTCTGAAGGTGCCCAATTTCATCCTGACCTTAAAACTTCAAAAATAGAAGCGATCTTTAGAAAAGGTACAAATCCTGAAATTGACAGTTACAGTGGTTTTTATGATAATGCTCATCTAAAATCTACGGGACTTGCAGGTTACCTTCGGGAAAAAGGAGTAACGGAAATTTATTTTTGCGGACTTGCTGCGGAATTCTGCGTGTTTTTTTCAGTTAAAGATGCCTTAAAGGAAGGTTTCTCAGCAGTTTTAATAGAAGATGCCACAAGAGCTTTGGATAATGCTGAATTTAAAAAGGCGAAGGAAGAAATTCTGAAAAAAGGAGGAAGAGTAATTGTTTCTGAAGATTTCCTGAATTAAAAATTGATCTGATAAACATACCCAAATCCTATCCAGAACACCCAATCATCGGCTTTGTTTTGGGGCGCGTTAATATTTAACCCGTCAATCCAGTCACTGCCGTAATAATGCCATTTTCCCTCTATCATAAGATCGCCGCTGCGGTGCAGCTTATAGCGCACTCCCAGACTCCCAACTGCCGCATAGGTGCTTTTTGCTTCAAGATCAATTCCTCCAACAAAAGTAGGGAAAACATTAGCGGGATCATCTAAAGGTCCAAGGTCTGAATAGGCCCTGGGCCGAAAATGCACATATTGTATACCCAAACTAACGTAAGGAGAAAAAATATAACCAAAATTCGCAAAATCTTTTATGTTTACAGGATGGTACTCCAGGTGGGTACCAATTTCATAAGTTTCTGAGAAACCATGCATGGCCCGTAATAACTGGCCGCCAATAGTATTCTTGTTAGAAACAGGGCCATAATGTTCCAGGTTGGAACGCAAATAATCAAACTCATTCCTAATTCTAAAATGGTTATTAAAAAATAAGTTACGGGTGTAGCAACTGCATTCTGCGTCAAAAGCGAAGTTGATATAATGTACTATTCCTATACCTAATCCCGAGTTATTTACATTATTCCTTAGGTTCCATCGTTCCCCGTAATCTGTGAAAAAAGAAGACGGACCAACTAAAACCCCAATTTCATGCGAGAATCCGAATTGGGAATAACTTTTTCCGCCAAAAAAAAAGACAAAAAAAGACAATAAGAACACGGTACGAAGCATTGGGACTTGCTATAGGTAGAAGCAAATATA
>NZ_JAVRHP010000166.1:0-3701 GCF_031846505.1 Autumnicola edwardsiae | reverse complement strand
TGTTGTGGGTTGTGAGTTATGAAACTTATTTATCTCTCGCTACTTTAATCTCCCGCCGAGTAGGCAAAAGGAAAGCATGCTGAAAAATGACAATTATCGATCTAATAAAATTGGAGTATTGGAGTGGGGATGAACCACCCCGACCTTCGGTCACCCCTCCTTAAAAAGAGGGGAGCTTTTTATCAGTAAAACCTTTTAACTTCTAATTTTGTACTTCTTACCTCTAACCTCGAATTACATTATAAATTTAGAACTGATGGAACGGTTATTATGTACCCTGTTCATCACATCTGCAAACAAATCTGCGCAACTAACAACTTTTATTTTTCTACTCTCCTTTTTCAGCGGAATAGAGTCGGTTACAATTAATTCCTGCAACTTGGATTTTTCTACCCGCTCGTAAGCTTCTCCCGAGAGTACCGGATGGGTACAGATAGCACGTACACTTAAAGCACCTCGCTCCATCATCAGGTCCGCAGCTTTGGTAAGTGTTCCTGCCGTGTCCACCATATCATCTACCAGAACAACATTTCTTCCTTCCACATTTCCTATAAGCTCCATATGTGAAATAACATTGGCTTTAACACGCTGCTTATAACAAATCACCACATCACTTTCCAGGGCTTTTGAATAAGCATAAGCTCTCTTGGAACCTCCCATATCTGGTGATGCAATAGTGAGATTGCTGAGATTTAGTTTCCTGAGGTAAGGGAGAAAAACAGTGGAGGCAAACAGATGATCTACAGGTTTTTCAAAGAATCCCTGGATCTGGTCTGCATGTAAGTCCATCGTAATAATACGTGTAGCTCCTGCCGTTTCGAGAATACTGGCAATCATTTTTGCCGCAATAGGCACGCGCGGTTTGTCCTTACGATCCTGTCTTGCCCAGCCAAAATAGGGCATTACCGCGGTAATATGACGCGCAGAAGCACGTTTTGCAGCATCCAGCATTAGGAGCATTTCCATAAGATGGTCTGCACCGGGATGGGTCGAGCCAATAATAAAAACCCTGGCCCCACGCACAGATTCCTCAAAAGAGGGCTGGAATTCACCATCACTGTAGGTAGAGGTGATCACATTACCCAGTTTGCTGCCATAGGCAGCTGCAATTTTCTCGGCTAGTTCCCGGCTTTGCGTACAATTGAAGAATTTCGCGTCTGTTACTAAAGTAGGCATCGTTAGTTATTTTGTGAGTAAATATAGTTGATATTGCATGCCTTGCAAATTTAGGAATAATTTCTATGGATATGCAGTGGGTTTTTGTTTGGCTGTTATAAGTTACCGAAGATGCCTTACGGTTGAATTGTTTTGACGGTAAAGGAATTTGGGCGTCTTTCCCGCTGATTTACGCAGAAAAAAATATTTCCCACACAAATTAATTTTGCACCCAACTTATATCAGAGACATACACTTTTATCATTTCTCACTCCCAAAAAAGCTTAAAGCTTAAAACTATTCAACCATCATACTTTGAGCTACAAGCTTTCCCCATTTGTCACCAGAAACCAGTTGTTCCGCAAATTTTCGCGATTGTAAAGCATTTCTTCTTTCGTCTTATAATCAAAAACCTTTTTTCCGGCGAAGGCACATATTGCCTGTCCTGCCGCAGTATCCCACTCCATCGTAGGCGCAAAACGCGGATAACAGTCGGCTTTTCCTTCTGCCACCATGCACAACTTCAAGGAACTTCCTACTGAAATTGTGTCCACTTTTCCGTTTTCACTTTCAAGGGACTTTATATATTCCTTTGTCTCCGAAGAAAGGTGAGATTTGCTCGCCACAACGGTAAATGTTTTTCTTTCCGAAGATACAGGAAGCTTTATGGCCATTTTCAAAACTTCCTGATACCCCGAAAATTCTGTAATAGCATTAATCTTAAACGAGCCGACTCCCTTTGCAGCAAAATACAAATCCTCTAAAGCAGGTACATAAATAACTCCCAATACAGGTTTTTGATCCTCCACCAATGCAATATTCACAGTAAATTCACCATTCCTCTTAATAAATTCCTTAGTGCCGTCTATGGGATCCACGATCCACAGCTTTGACCAGTTTTTTCGCTGCTCGTATGGAAGATGTTTGCCTTCCTCAGAAAGCACCGGAAATTCGAGCTTCTCCAGATAACTCGTAATAATATCATGCGAAGCCTTGTCTGCTTTTGTCAGCGGCGATTTGTCCTCTTTTGCCTCTACTTCAAAATCCTCATTTTCATAAATCTGCATAATACGTTTTCCCGCTGCGAGAGACGCCTGGATTGCTGTTTCTAAAAGTAGAGTCATTTTTTTATAAGGTTTAAAGGTTATTTCCTGCTTATAATCCTTCGCTCAACAACAACCAAAATCCGCTCTACGGCCTCTTCTGTCGGGCAGGATTCTGTGTTAATTGTGATATCAAAATCTACAGGTTTTTCGTAAGGCGCATCAATACCTGTAAAGTTCTTTATTTCTCCTGAACGTGCTTTTTTGTAGAGGTCCTTTACATCCCTTCTTTCACATTCTTCCAGGGAAGTATTTACAAATACTCCCACAAAATTATGTTCGCCCACAATTTGCTTCAGCGTCTCCCTGTCGGCTTTTAACGGAGTAATAAAAGCTGCAATAACTACTGTCCCGGAGTCTATAAATAACTTGGTAACCTCTGCTATTCTACGAATATTCTCAGATCTTTCTTCTGAAGTAAAACCAATATTTTTATTTAATCCCGTGCGGATATTATCACCGTCCAGCGAATAGGTATGGATGCCTTTTTCAAACAATTTCTTTTCCACCAGGTTGGCAAGTGTGGACTTCCCTGATCCGGAAAGGCCACTAAACCATACCACCAAAGGCTTGTGACCTTTGAGGGCCGACCTTTGTTCCTGACTTACCGTATATTCCTGCGGACTTATACTGTTCTTGGTTAAAATATTTTCTTTGGTGTTCCTGTCTTTTATTCCGTAGTCCATTTTATACCAGGCTCTTTCATGCAGATAATAAAGCAACATCTTGGTTACCACCTCAACCATTCCCACTTTTAAACCCACCACCGGATTTCCGGAAATGATCCAGGCGAGAAGCATCGTATCTAAAGTACCCACGAGCCTCCAACTGATGGTTTTAAGAATATGCCTCCATTGGCTAATCGCCTGCTTCCCCAGGTTAATCCTTATCCATAGCCGCTCGTGGAGGTAGTAAAGCAGCATTTTTGTAAGCACTTCTGCCAGGCCAATTTGCAGGCCCATAAAAGGATCACCGGTTATAAACCATGAAAGAAAAATAGTGTCGAGCGTGCCAATGCACCTCCAGGTTATTGCCTTAGCGATATGCCGCTTATGTGAAACTTCCTTCACTTGATCCAGCTAGTCATTACTCATGGTTAAAATTTCGCAAAAGTCATCACCCCTGCAAAATATTTCCCTAAAATGCTGCATGAGCATTCAAAAATAATTATTCTAAAGAAATCTGTGGCTTTTATTCGGAATAACTTAAGACAGAAAATTGAATAGGATGTAAATATAAACGGCTACTGTACTACATCTGAAATTTTGGCGGTAACAATAAAGCCCATAGAGGGAAGTAGCAGCCGGATACGTTTTTTTCCTATTTCCTGAATGCAGGCTTCCTGGTCTTTTAAAGCGCCACTTGAAATTTTCACATTATCGCCAACAGAGAGCCCTTCTACCTTTACTTCATCTATTTTATCATCATCTAACCAGTCGCGGA
>NZ_JAVRHP010000165.1:0-3706 GCF_031846505.1 Autumnicola edwardsiae | reverse complement strand
TATCTATCCGGATGCTTGAAGAAAAGGAAAACCTTCTTTTATTAATGGCAAAACGAGAAAATAACGAAGGCGAAATGGAATTATCCTCCTTTCATAAGGGCCGGCTGGAAGAAACAAAAAAACACATTAACCGTTTAAAACTTTTTTAGCAAAATTAAGTGAGGACATGCACCAGGAGCCACCTGTAAATCAGTAAAGAATAAGCTCTTGCTTTCTTACAGGGGCAGTGCTTCAGAAGTGTTTGAATTCAGTAATTTTTTTTGCTATGTCTCTATACACGCTAACTATTTTTCTGAAATTATTAGCACAACATTCAGTTTAGGCCAACTCAAATACACCTGATTTTCAGTTTTCAGAATTATTTTTGCTTTCATAGGGTAAAATAAATGTAAATACCGACCCCTCCTCTAATTTGCTCTCTACTGTTATGGAACCATCGTGTCGCTCCACTATTTCGTGAGCTACAAACAGGCCTATCCCTAACCCCGCGTATGTATCTTCATTTTTCCCTGGCACCCGATGGAAACGTTTAAAAATTTCCTTTTGGTCTGCTTCTGCAATACCAATCCCGCGATCTTTGACACTCACCGCTACTTTCCCAGCCTCAGCTTCATGGATGGTTACCGCTATTTCCCGGCTATGCGGAGAATACTTGACGGCATTAGTTATAAAGTTTATAATCACCTGTCCTATTCGATCTCTGTCAGCATTTATCTCACAATGAAATTCATGATAAACGTTGATGTTATGTTCAATATCGGTATTATTGATATCCTGAACTGTATTATCGACAAGTTCATTAAGTCTAAATATTTCCTTTTTCAATTCAAGCTTATTCTCTTCTATCCTGGAAAGGTCCAGCATTTCTGAAATTAATCTCGTAAGTCGCCCTACCTGGTCCTCAATGCGTCTTAAAGAAGGTTTTAAAGGCAAATCCATGGGCTGCTTTTTTTCGCTCTCCAGCATGCTCAACAACAATTGTACATACCCTTTTATAGAAGTAACAGGAGTTTTAAGCTCATGGCTTACCAGTTGCAGAAAGCCTTCCTTGCGTTTTTCCTCTTCTTTAATTCTCTGGATTTCGGTAGCCGCACCAATCCATTGCTTTATCCTGCCTTCCTTGTCCTTTACCGGAATAGCCCGGGACAGATGCCAGTTGTAATTGCCATCTTTATTAAGATATCTCAACTCCATTTCAAAAGGCTGTCCCGTTTCTATAGTTGCTCGCCATTGTTTTACAACCTCCTCCTTTTCCTCCGGATGCAATAATCCCTGCCAGCCCCCATCTTTAAGTTCCTCAACATTTAATCCTGTATAGCGTATCCAGCTTTTATTAAAATATTCAAATTTTCCATTGAAGTCTGCGTGACTAATTTTTTCCGGCACCAGTTCTGACAATTCTCTAAAATGTTCGCTGCTTTTTCTCAATGCCTGTTCGGCTTCCTTTTGAATTTCTATATTAGTGTAAGAACCAAACCATTTAATTATTTCCCCGTCTGTACCAAAGAGAGGAAGTGCTTTTGCAAGAAACCAGTTATACTCTCCTTTTTTATTCTTTAACCTATATTCCATAGAGAAAAAGCTTCCTTTTTTTAAGCTCTCCTTCCAGGTGTCGAGAACAGAAGGAAGATCTTCAGGATGTACAAATTTGATCCATTTGTTTTCCAGGCTATCATTAGAAGACGTTCCAGTGTAATGTTTCCACTTGGGATTAAAATATTCGAATTGCCCTTCAGCATTGGTAATCCAAATGAGCTGTGGTATTGTCTCTGCCAGGAGCCGAAATTTAATTTCGCTTTTTTCAATATTTTTTTCTGCAGTCCTCTTGTCGGTTATGTCTCCAAAGACCAACAAGATTAACTTTTCACCACCTTCATCCCTTACAATTTCCCGGGCATTCAAGAGCATTGTACGTTCGCCTATTTCAGGAAAATCATGTGTAACTTCAAAATCTGAAATAAATGATTTCTCCGGAAGAATCTTTTCCAGAAGGTTCCTTAGTTGAGGAATATGCCATTGATCACTTCCCAGGCTAAAAATGGATTTATTTTCCGTTTCTTTTTCGCTCGTACGAAAAACTTTATAAAAAGTACTGCTGGCAGATCTTACATGGAATTTTTTATCAAGCACCACCCATGCCTCCCGCACTGTATTGAGGATATCTACGGCAAAATTTCTTGCTGTAGTTAAATTCTTGTTTAAACTCAGCAGTTCCTGGTTTACACTTGTTAATTCCTCATTGGTGCTTTGCAGCTCCTCCTTACTGGTCTCTAATTCTTCATTTAAAGTTTGCAATTCTTCACTACCGCTTTGCAGTTCCTCATTTGCACTTTGTAATTCTTCATTGGTAGCTTCCTGGTCTTCGGTAATACTGCGCATGTCTTCCCGCGTTTGCACCAGTTCCTTTTCCAATTGATCTATTCTAAGGTCTTTTCCATCCGTTTTAGACTGTTCCGATGTGATTTTCTTGTCTTTCAGCTTTTGTGAGAACCTTGGATCTGTGGAAAGATCGTGGAAGAGTATTAAATAGTGAGGTTCTGTTAAACTAAGCAAAGGAATAGCTTCAAGGGAGATAAGGCGTTGCTTGTTGTTATCCCGCAAAGGAACGTTTTCTTTCAGGATAGACTCCCCTTCTTTTTTTGCGTGGTGTATAATGGTGCGAAGTTCAAAAGCCAGTCCGTTTTTGGCCATTTTCAATAAATTAAGGCTGGGTTTCCCAGCCTGTGGTTCCAGGTAAGCACCCGTACTACCCCGAAAATGTACAATTTCCATCGCTTCGTCTATAACCACTCCTGCCGGTGTATATTTACTAAGGATCACATCATCTGCCGTCCTCTGGAAATCTGTTCGTGCGTTTTCTGTTTTCGCACTTTTACTAAAGTCCCGAAAATTCTCTTCACTCCGCTTGCTCGCCACCTGCATAAATTTCCCTGCCTTATCCTTTCGTGTAAAAATCTTATCCTTCTTTTCTGAAGGAGTAAAAAGGTCTGGAACACTATTTACGGTTTCTGATTTGCCCAAAAACAAACTGCCCTTTTTCTTTAAGGCATAATGAAAGGTCGTTAGTGCCTTCTTCTGAAGATAAGGCTGCATGTATATTAAAACGTTGCGACAACTTATAAGGTCCATTCTCCCAAAAGGTGGATCCTTTAGAAAATTATGATTTGCAAAAACACATTTTTCGCGCACCTCTTTTTTAATTTGATAACTGCTATCGATTTTATTAAAAAACCTTTCCAGCCGCTCAGGTGAAATATCCTCTATTTCAGACCTCTTATAAATCCCTGATCGGGCTTTTAATATGGCAGGTTCGCTTATATCTGTACCAAATAGCTGTACTTTTTCCTGACTTTCCTGTTCATCCAAAAACTCCAGCATACACATTGCTATGGTGTAGGCTTCCTGCCCGGTACTGCATCCAGCAACCCACACGCGAATAGGACCGTCCCCTGTCTTATTTTCCAAAATATCAGGAAGAAGGGTTTCACAAAGGTTGCTAAAGATTTCAGTATCCCTAAAGAAGCTGGTTACCGGAATCAGCAAATCCTGGTAAAGCACATCCTGCTCAGATTTGTTTTCTCTTAAAAACTCTAAATATTTGGGAGGATTTTCTTTATTGCTTAAAGCCATTCTACGAAGAATCCTTCTGCGAATGGTGGTTTGTTTATAATAAGTAAAATCTGTTCCCTTTTTTATGCGCAATAAG
>NZ_JAVRHP010000164.1:0-3844 GCF_031846505.1 Autumnicola edwardsiae | reverse complement strand
GAAAATTAAGAGGGTTTTTGGAATACAAAAGGACCGAAGAGGAAACTTATGCTGCTCCGGAACGAATAAAAAGTTATACAGAATTTACAAAAGATATTGATAACCAGGATCTAAATGAACAGGGAGCCCGTTGTATGGATTGCGGAATCCCTTTTTGCCACAGTGGCTGCCCGGTTGGAAACCTTATTCCGGACTTTAATGATGCTGTTTACAAAAACGAATGGAAGAGAGCAAATGCTATCCTTCACTCCACTAACAACTTTCCGGAATTTACAGGACGCTTATGCCCCGCACCATGCGAATCTGCTTGTGTACTGGGAATAATAGAACCTCCTGTCGCCATAGAAATGATTGAAAAGTACATTCCGGAAAGAGGCTTTAAAGAAGGCTGGATTAAACCAGAACCACCAACGCACAGGACAGGAAAAACTGTTGCTGTAGTGGGATCTGGCCCTGCAGGATTAGCTGCCGCACAGCAGTTAAACAGAGCAGGACATAAAGTAACTGTTTTTGAACGTGATAAAAAAGTAGGAGGTTTATTGCGATATGGAATTCCAGATTTTAAAATGGAAAAACACGTAATAGACAGGAGATTAAAAATTCTTGAAGCAGAAGGTATAGAATTCTTAACAGAGACCAACGTAGGAGTAAACTACGAAATTGAGAAACTAAAAGAGTTCGATGCAATCGTACTCTGCGGTGGCGCAACCCAAAAAAGACCTTTGCCTATTCCGGGTGCAGATGGAGAAGGCGTGGTTCAGGCAATGGAGTTCTTAAAGAGAAATAATGAAGTTGTGGATGGCCTGGCCGAACCTACAGAAAGATTACATGCAGAAGGAAAAAATGTAATTGTAATTGGTGGCGGTGATACAGGATCAGATTGTGTTGGTACTTCTAACCGGCACGGAGCAAAATCTGTTACCAATTTTGAAATTATGCCAATGCCTTCTAAAGATCGAACTATAGAAAATCCGTGGCCGTACTGGCCCTTTACTTTGAAGACAAGTTCATCACACGAAGAAGGAGTAGAAAGAAACTGGAGTATTTCTACCAAAGAATTTGTAAAAGATAAGGAAGGGAAATTAAAAGCACTTAAAACAGTAAATATTGAATGGGTAAAGGGTGAAAACGGAAGACCTAAACTTCAGGAAGTACCTGATTCAGAAAAAGAATGGCCTTGTGACCTGGTGCTTCTGGCACTTGGTTTTACGGGACCAGAAAAGACATTAAGTGAAAAATTAGGCTTGGACTTAGACAACAGGACCAACATAAAAGGAGACGAAAGTTATCAGACAAATGTGCCAAACATATTTGCTGCCGGTGATATGCGCAGGGGACAATCATTAATAGTCTGGGCAATATCAGAAGGTCGTGAAGCCGCATACAACGTAGATAAATTCCTTATGGGCTCCACCAAACTTCCAACCAAAGGAAAAGGGGACTTACCAGCCGCATAAAAGGCAATTTAATCTCCTTCTTGGATTTATAAAGGATCAGCCAATCGCTGATCCTTTTTTATTAAACACTCCTTTCCTGATGTTCGAATAATGCTGATAATTGGCATTTTCTAATCATCATATTCATTATTTACGAACCACAAGTCTAAAAGGTGATTTAGGTAATCAACTGATACCGATAATTGGCATTTTCCAAGCATCACCTTAAACAGATATTCCAAGAGCATCTTGTTGTATAAAAGGAAGCTTATTTGGTGAGCAATAGGCGAAGAAAATAACATTATGAGCTCTTTTCCGGAGTATTCTATTAAGATTTTTATTATGGCATGCCCTTCGTGCCGGGCTATCCGCGCTACACGGTAGCCGCTCCTATCCCTCATGCAAAATTTTTGTAAAGATTGATAATTCACATTTTACACGCCTCACCTTGCAATAGAGGCCTGCAAGTTTTTAAACACCTTATAGGTACAAACCTTCAAAAAAATCCTTCTTAATTTTGCTTGTCAAATGTTTGACAAATCAGAAAACACAAAACCCTCCATATCAATAAGATACAGAGGGTTTCAGTACTCGGGACGGGAGAGGAAACCCACTATTTAACCCTTTTCGGAAACTACCATAAAACCTCAACAAAGGATCAATTAACCCACTAACACAGCAATATTCAAGGATTTAGATATAGTAATAGGATTGATTGAGATTTCATAACAAGTTAATTTCCTTTGTCAATTCTTTGTCAAGTTGACAAATTGGACTAAATTAGCATTGTTCAAATGTTCAATACTTCTTATTATGGCAACGGTAAACTTTAGAATACGCAGTAAGGCAAACAAGCCTGTTTCTATATTTATTTATGTTTCACTAGAAGAAGGAAATGTTATTTCTACTCCTTCAGGTTTCACAGTCCATCCTAAAGACTGGAGCAAGACCACGAAACGACCTAAGCAAAATTCAGAGGAAACAAAAAAGACCTTCAGCAAATTGAACAATCTTCAAAAGTTCATTTATGATGAGGTAAATACCGCTCAGGCGAACGGAATTTTAATAGATGTTAATTGGCTGCGAGAAAAAATAGATCAGTGCTTTAACCGGGTAAAGAAAACCGATAATAGCCTGGTAACAAACCATACGCAGTATATTATTGATAATGCCAACACCCGGAAGATAAAAGGCAGTAATAAAATAGGATTATCTGAACGAAGAATAACGGGTTACAAGTCATTCAAAAAACTTATTGAAGCCTACGAAAAGGAAATTAAAAAAAAGATCCATTTCCAAGACATAAACAAATCCTTTGTTGACAGGCTTACTAATTGGTTAATGAACAAAAAGAACTATTCCATAAATTACTCGGGCAAGATATTAGATAACCTCAAAACGGTTTGTTTGGATGCTGAGAAAATTGATATAAAAGTTAATCCATACGCAAAGCAAATTCAAGGCTTTAAAGAGCAGAACAGCGATAGAATGATAGTTACCCTATCCTTTGAGGAACTGGAGCAAATACGCAAGGCAGAACTGGAAACGGAAGCCCAGGAGAACGCCCGAAATTGGCTTTTAATAGGTTGCGAGATAGGACAACGTGCAAGTGATTTGTTGAGGTTGACACCGGATGATCTACGGTACAAGAACAACCGCATTTATATTGATATAGAGCAGCAGAAAACCGGCAAAGCGGTTACAGTTGGGGTAATTGCACCCCACGTTATCGACATTGTAGAAAATAACTTCCCCTACTCTATTAGTCCGCAAAAATTAAATAAGCACATCAAAGATGTTTGCAAACTTGCGGAAATCGATGAAATGATAGAGGGCAAAAAATATGACAAGAAAACGAAGCGGAAGAAATTAGACTATTACCCAAAACACGAACTCGTAACTTCTCACACCTTCAGACGATCATTTGCAACCAATTACTATAAAAAGATACCTACTCCTGTACTAATTGGCATCACAGGCCATTCTAAGGAAAGTATGTTCCTGGAGTACATTAACCGCCGGGAAGATAAAGACCTCAACGCAGATATGTTTATGCAGTTTTATGAAACTATACAGCAGAACAAAGAGCCTGAAATGAAGGTTATTAAAAACGCAGCAAACCAGTAAAAAGCAAAATAATGGAATCAACAACTGAGAAGATCTTTAAGGAACTTCAACTTTACCGGGAATATAGGAATGAATACACCCGAGAAGAACGAAAACTTTTGAAAGATCAAATTAGAAAAGATATAAGAACTATTAATTAAAGTGAAAAACAGCAAAACAAGAATAAAAATGTGCAAAGATATTTTAGATGAAATTGCAATTTATCTTGACTACAGCGAGGAATATTCCGATGAGGAAAGAAAAGATATTAAAAGTGAAATTAAAAACCAACTAAGAAAAAA
>NZ_JAVRHP010000163.1:0-3857 GCF_031846505.1 Autumnicola edwardsiae | reverse complement strand
AGCGTTTTCCTTTTTTGTTTTTTTAGTCCCGCTTCCTTTTTGATGTTTTTGTAAGATTTCATACTATTCGGTTTAGATTTACTTCCCATAGAGCCGTCCGCTGTTACCTTTTTTTGTTGCTGATACATTTTCAATATTTGGAATTAATAAGGAGTTATAAAAGGGAGGCACGACCGGTTATGCACTCCGTTTAACTTCCAAATGTTGGTATTTTGCTTACAAAAAAACGGTTGGGACAGCGGTGGCTCGGGAGTAGGTCTAAATGCCTTTTGTGAAGTATAAAAACATAGGAAGCGGGACTAAATGATAAATGGAATTCCTATCAGGCGGACTCCGTTCACGGTTTCGTATTGGAATGGAGTGCGCTTCCCGGCAGCGCGGGAAGGGCAAGCGGAATGGAAAGTAGCAATCGGGGATGGTGTCCAAGACCTTTTTAGGGAAGCTCTTTGCCCGGAATGGAGCGATTCCTGCCCCTTCGGAAGGCGGGCGCGGAATGGAGCGGCAATGTGCTGAACGGATTGTGAAAACGAATTATGTTCTTGAAAAAGGATTTAAAGCGGACTTGACTTCAAAGGTGTAGATGGGAATGTAGTTTTTTTTTGTGAAATGTTAATGAGTAAAAATCTTTTAAATTTAGAGAGACCTTTAATTTAGCATAAAACAAATACCTCAAGTTCAGCTATAAAAAAAGCAAGTCGAGCTAAATCTATTAATCAATGAATACTAACCTTTGCACCAACAAAAAAAATGTATTATGAAAACAGTATTGATAACAGGGGCCAACAAAGGAATTGGTCTTGAAACGGCAAAACAAATGGCAGAACTCGGTTATTATGTCTATATCGGGAGCAGGGATAAACAAAAAGGGATGAAGGCCGTAGAACTTTTGAAAAAGACCGGATCAAATAATGTGGAGTGTATTGAAATTGATATAACCGTTATTGAATCTGTAAAACGGGCAAGGATGGAACTTGATTCAAAGCTTGAAGCTTTGGACATATTGATCAACAACGCGGGTATTAGCGGAGATCAGCCTCAAAAGTTCTCTACCGGTAATGTAGAAATTTTACGTAAAATATTCAACACCAATTTCTTTGGGCCGGTGCAGACCACATATGAAATGCTCCCTCTGCTCGAGAAATCCAAGAACCCAGTGATCATAAATGTTTCAAGCGAGGTTGGCTCCCTAGCCATACACGCTTCAGCAGGCAAAGACCCCAATCTGGAAGTTTGGGGCGCCTACGGTAGTTCAAAAACTGCATTGAACGCATTTACGGTTATGCTCAATAACGAATTAGAGGATACACCATTCAGGATAAATAGCGTTACACCCGGTTATACAGCGACCGACCTGAACGACCATCAAGGAACCAAAACCGTTGAAGAGGGCGCGAGGCCCATTGTTAAAGTAGCCACCGAATCAGATGGATTTACAACCGGGAAATTCTACGGGGAACAGGGCAATGTCCCTTGGTAAGATAGTATTGTATGAATTATAGGAAAAGATCGCAATAAAATACGTTTGCAGGGACGCACAACCTTTGAAAAAAAAAAGTAAACGAGAATCAAAATAATGGGTATTTTAGGATTTCCACGAGGTATTGCATTAATTATAATAACACGCTCCTTTAAGAACAATCAAAAAATAATTTCAAGACCTATTAGATCGATGCGGAGAGCCCTATAAATAGTTGTCCGAAAATGGGATGGCCAATAAAATAGATGGAAACGTAACTATCAGCTTTGTTTTTTAAAGATTGGACTTGAGTATATTTGCAAAGTTTTGAGGAGTAAAAAATTATTGAAAAATGTCAAATATTCACCGTGTAAAGACCATCAGCGAATTCCATCAAATTACCGGCCTTCCCAAACCCGATCATCCCCTTATAAGTATCGTAGATTACAGTGCCATTGAAATCCCTCCCAATTCAGATAAAATAAACTGGATTTTTGATTTTTACCAGATTGCTATTAAGCGAGGTCTGAATGCCAAAATGAAATATGGTCAACAGGAATATGATTTTGATGATGGGGTAATGTTTTTCATTGCACCCAATCAAGTGTTCAGGATTGAACCTGAAACCAGGTCCGGAAATGAACGATCTGGGTGGATGCTACAATTTCATCCAAAATTTCTTAGGAATACTGCTTTAAATAAGGAAATTAAGCAATTTGAATTTTTTAACTATACAGTGAACGAAGCACTTTTTCTATCAGAAAATGAAGAGGCAAAAATCGGTAATATTGTTCAAAATATACAGCAGGAATACGATCCCAACATAGATAAGTTTAGTCAAAACATAATCATTTCTCAGATAAATACGCTGCTTGGTTATTCGGAACGTTTCTATGAGCGTCAGTTCCTGACCAGAAAAAAAGCAAATCATCTAGTTATAAATCGATTTGAAGAAATACTTAACAATTATTTCAATTACGAAGATTTGGTAATAAAAGGGCTGCCGACAGTTCAGTTTATTTCAGAAAGCTTGAACCTTTCGCCAAGCTACTTAAGTACTTTGTTGAAAACGTTGACCGGACGGAGTCCGCGGCAGCATATTCAGGAACAACTCATAGAGAAAGCAAGGGAAAAACTTTCGGCAACCGATTTAACCATTGGTGAGATTGCGTATGATTTGGGATTTGAACATCCTCAATCCTTTAGTAAGTTTTTCAAATCGAAAACAAAGCTTTCCCCTATGAAGTTCAGAAAATCTTTCATTTGATAAAAAGAAAAACTAAATGATATGAAATCCTATGATAGCAGATTATCCTCTTGAAGTAGGATTTAAAGCGGACTTGACTTTAAAGGTGTAGATGGGAATGGAGTTTGGCCGCTTCTCGACTTTTATCGGGAATGGGCGGACAAGTGGAATGGGAAGCGGAAGCTTTGGAGTTGTGTCCAAGACCTTTTTAATGAAGCGCTTTTCCCGGAATGGAGCTTTTTCTGCGGAATTTAGGGGAATGTGCTGAGTGGGATTGCAAAGCTAACTTTCCAAATAAACTCTTTTGCTCAAAATAAAAAAAATCCAGTTTAAGGTACCGGACAAACCTTTGTTGACATTAAGCCATTTCATAAACGGCATCGAACAGTTTTTTGTCCAAGCGTTCCTGTTGTGAAAAGCTTTTCTTCAATGTATTGTGAAGCATTTGATTAAAAGCATTATAGCCTATCCATAAATTAGGTTTTTCATTAAGTAACAATGCTTCATTATCTAGAACTTCAAGTACTTCCCGGGACTTCTTTGAAGGATCATCGTTCTTATCGCTACATTCGTAACGGAACAATTTCGTGCTTTCCAAGATTGCCTTCACAAATTCCTTGTTGTCGATGATTTGAAATTCTCTCATTCTGTCGAACTTCTTGGTAATGCTATAAAATTCATTATCCACGAATTTGTCGAACAAATTGTTCAACCTTGGCATTATCAGGTCGGTATTGTTCTTACTGTGCTTGATGGAAAACTCAATTTCCGATTGTGAAACGTGCAGTCCATTGGAGCATACCTGACGGTAAAATCCAAAATGCCCAGACGTTTTTTCGCTACCATCATAGGAATTCTTAAACCGCAGCATCGGCAGTATCAGGTCTTTTTCATTCTTGACCGAAAATTGGCTGTTGTCGTCGATGATAAAGTCGGTAACGAACGACCTATCATTCCTGTTGATTGTTCGTTTCTGATAGTTCAATCCAGCACCGGTCAACATTTCTTCTGCTTTCTTAAAGAACAGTTCGTTCGGTACGTGGCCGTAGCTGTTCGATACCACGTTGACAATTTTGCCATTCGAAATTATGGCATTTTCAAGTCCTCTTCGGGATTCCATCTGAGTCAGGCTTTTCAAGGATTTCATTTCTGATG
>NZ_JAVRHP010000162.1:0-3909 GCF_031846505.1 Autumnicola edwardsiae | reverse complement strand
CGCCGTTTGCTGTTCCCTTTTTTGATGCTGATACAGTTGCTAATATTTAGAATTAGGGAAGGTTTATAAAAAGGAGGGACGACTGGCTTATGCAACCTGGACTAACTTCTAAATATTGGTATTTTGCATTACAAAAAAGGTAAGGACAGCAACGGCCGGAAGGAAATGGAGATACTGAAATTGAAAAACAACCGGAAGCGAAGTAAATGAGTGAATGGAATTCCGATTTAGCGGGCGTCCTTTTTTACTTAGTTTTAAGTATAAGACTACATGAGGACAGGCAACTACTTATATAACTGATCATCATTAGGAAAATGAAAAGGATACCCAAGATATTCTTAGGGAAACACCACTATTCCCCATTTTAAGTATAATTACACTTTCTTATACTTTTAACCAGATTTCCAAACTCCAGCAACCATAAAATTTAATGATGATAAAGAAACTCAAGAGATCTTATCTAAAACAATAAAATTGGAAACTGTAAATCAAGCAGATTATGACGCAGTATTTTATCCTGGTGGACACGGTCCTTTATGGGATTTAGCTGAAGATGAAAACTCAACTGCCTTAATAGAAGATTTTTATAACAACAATAAACCTATTGCTGCTGTTTGTCACGCTCCTGCAATTTTTAAAAACACAAAAAATACGGATGGGACATCTTTGGTTAATGGGAAAAAAGTAACTGGATTTACAAACGGAGAAGAAGAAGCTGTTCAACTAACTTCTGTTGTTCCATTTTTGGTTGAAGATATATTAAAGAGTAATGGTGGAATTTACACTAAAAAAGCAGACTGGAATCCTTATGCGGTCGAAGATGGTTTATTAATAACTGGACAAAATCCTGCATCTTCAGAACTAGTTGCCGAACTATTACTAGAAAAGTTAAAGTGAAAACTACTCACAACAACACGTGAATAAGTAATAGCGACTTGGTTTTTTAATCCAAGTCGCTATTCTTTTTTATTTTGTAAATTACTTTGCAAAAGTGATCGCAAAAATTTCGCTAATATTCATACACAAATACGCGTTGTACGCAAGCCTATATAATTTTATTCTTTCGAAACATACTCAGATATATCCTTGGTTAAGATAAACTTGAAATTGGCAAACGTGTAAAACAGCATACCTATTGTAATTCCAACAAGCGTATATTCCATTTTTGGCAAAAAGGTAGATGCTATGGTTATAAAAATACATACCAGTGTATTAATTGTCATCCTTTTACGGAAGGGAGGAATAAAAACAATATAAACGGTTTGTTTTCCGATATAAAAAAAGCTCATTCCCGTAATCGCCAGAATTCTAAACTCATCCATATTTAGATCATTTAAAATAGCATGTCGAATCACATTAGCCAAGATTACAAAACCCATAGCTAAAAACAAGTGGGAATACAACATAGGAAACCCGTTGGTCATAGATTTAATCCGCTCATTAACATGAAAACTATCATAATATATCCACCAAATAAGGCCAATCATAATAAAACCCGTAACTGCCGCCACAATACTTAAAATGTCCCAATTGACATTTCTTAAAGTACCTGTAAGACTTATAATAGATTCTCCCAGAAGTATTATTGAAAATAATCCTATTCGTTCTACCATATGTTCGCGATGGACTGGTTTTGGTTTCTCCAAATTCCGTGTACTTACAAGATAAATACCGAGCATTTCAACTAGAATTCCTGAAACCAAAACAATTTCCCTTAAGGGTGTTTCCAAGGAAATGGAAATAGCTGAAATTCCCGTGCCTAAAAGAATTATATAACCACTTTTCCTAGCATAACTTACAGAGTGCTGGTCTTGATTAGATGCTCTAAAAAATAAAAACACCAATATTAACTTTATAACCGCATAAAAACCGACAAAGGCAGGATAATCCTGAAAGAGATCATCTCCAAAAAATGCAGACATGATTATCATCAAGAACATAATTGTAAGACTAAAGATTCTTTCAGTCCTATTATCATGATTGAATCGATTGGAAAATAAGGTATGTACGATCCAGATCCACCAGATCACAATAAATTGTAAAGGGAATAGCCAAATCTGTTCAGGAGTTAAATGGTTATTATGAGTATGCGCCAGAGAATGAGTTACTACTCCAATGCTGGATACAAAAACAAGGTCGAAGAATAGTTCTAGCCAAGTAGCATGTCGGTGTTTTAGAAAATATTCCAAATATTCAATTTTCAGGATTTACTTTTAATGAAGTTGTAAGCGACTTTTCCTTCAGCAACCACTTAACCTTCCTGGAAAGCCTGCATACTTGTTGCTGTTAGTCTATTGCCCAAATGTACTAAATTATCTTAAAATAATTAAATGCTTTTGCACCTTGTAAATCATCAATTCTGAGATCAATAGTTGCTAATTTATCTTCTTTAGAAATAAAATTGGCAATTCCAACCATTCCACCTACTGAATCCATTATTAGATCAATAACGCCACCGTGCCACCTGCTTCTTCGAATGTCTCCTACCAATTCTTCCCTGTAAGGTAATAAAAGCCGTACTGGCTGAACCAAAAACCAAAGTTGTACAAATGAAAGCGCTAATATATTAATGGAAAAATGTTTAGCAGATTCTAAAGAAATGGCAGTAAAATATCCTGATTTGACTAAAGGGTATTGTAAATGATCAACTGCAAAGATTCAAGCGGAATACATCGAGATTATTAAAATTGGAATTGAAGAACAAAAGCAAAAGTTATTACCAGTATTTCCAAGCTGCTTGTCGGATTACCAAAATAATGTGAAAAAGCATAATTAAAACATTAATACTAATAAGCCTGCGCACAACAAAGACGAGACAATTCTTCTAGGAAGAGTTGTCGTGTACGACTGATGGTAGAATGCCAGGGTAGCTCTTCATCAATATCATACCCGATGAAATACAAGATATCCAGCCGCATACTGCAATGTTCGATAAGTTTGCGGTCACTGATGATATTCTCTAAATAGCCCACCAGGCAAAGTTTAAAGAACACCACCGGATCTATACTCTTCTGACCGCTGCTGCCATAAAAGCCACGTGTAAGATCATAGAGAAAATCTAAGTGTAAGGATTCTTTCAATCGGCGGTAGAAATCAGTGACCGGCACCCGCTCACTCAGCTGAAAACTGTTGAACAGCTGTTCTTGATATACTTTTTTTCCTTGCATACCATGAAATTAGAACACAACTGTAAATTAAGTATAACCGTATGTTAGCTTTTTGCTAACTTGTGCAACAGGCACAATGTGTATAAGCAATAGCGGGTTAAGTGCTTAATTCAAGGTTATTGCATTTAATCCGCAAAAACCAATTTTTTATTTGCTTTTAAAATGTAAATTAGCAAATAGATAAAATGATTTTGCTTAAATTAGTACAAAGTTGAGAGTTCAGTCTTTCTAATCCGCTCCTTCACAAAGCCCTTTTCCGTTGTGCGTCAGCTTAAAAAATCTATCGTACCAAAATAGGTTGACTAAAATTTAAACACTTTTAGTATCCTATGGACACACAAAACAATCAGCCCTGCCGAAAAAGAAACGGTAAAGAAACCTCTTTTGAATTCAAGATTTTCGTCATTCAGCAAATTGCCAACGGACAAATTTCTGCTAACTTTGCTTCCAAGAAATACAACATTTCCAAAAGTACAATCGCCTATTGGCAAAAGAAACTATCCAATTATATGACCGAAAAAAAATACAGAAGCAAAGACGATGAGATTAAAGCATTACGCGAAAAAACCTACGATTTAGAAGGCATCAAAGACTTCCAGCAAGACATCATCATTGAGTTTGAACGAGTTACCGGAAAGGAACTCTCAAAAAAGTTCTTGCCCGGGAAATTGGCAAACGAGATTCAGCGCAAAAAGAAAAAATTAAAGGATTAAAACCTTTTAAGAAACGCTGGATATACCAA
>NZ_JAVRHP010000161.1:0-3968 GCF_031846505.1 Autumnicola edwardsiae | reverse complement strand
AAAAATGAAAAAAGAATATTTCAGATTTTTAGAAGATTAAGCAGTAGGATTTTTTTAAAGAAAAAAATAAAATCTAATTTGGTTACCACCCCCCTGCTGCCCCTAATTTTGACATAGTTAATTTTTAAAAATCAATTATAAGATGATAGGTTTACATAAAGAATTATTCGCGGTATTGTTAACCGGAACGACCCTTGCGTTTTCTGGAAATACCGCTAGCGCTATGGATCAGAAAAATGAAAATCAAATTGAATTTAAAATCCAAAAGGAGATGACGGAAAAAATCTTACACTTAAAAATTAAAGGCATGCATTGCCAGTCCGGTTGTGCTAATGGTATCGATTCAATGTTGAAGGAGCAAAAAGGCATTATTAAAAGTGAAACAAGCTTTGATAAAAGCTCCTCGATAATTGAATATGATCCAAAGCAGATTTCAGAAAAAAAGATACTCTCCCTTATCAAAGACCGTGGGTTTGAAGTGGAAGTTGTAACCGAAAAGGGGGCTTCTGTAAACGGATAGAGATACCTGTATAAAAACAATAAAGATGTTTGCTAAAATAAAAGAAGACTTCGTAAGTATAGGATCCCTTTTTACCTCGGTTTCCACCTTACTGTGTTGCGCCCTGCCTTCGCTACTGGTTGCCCTGGGAATGGGAGCTGTGGTTGCGGGATTGGCTTCTGACCTGCCCTGGCTCATTACCATGAGCAAATATAAAGACTGGACCTTCCTGATTGCCGGGATTATGATAGGCTTTAATTTCTGGTTGTTCTACGGAAGAAAAAGAAACCAAACCTGCGAGATCGATGAAAACGGAAATGAGACCGCATGTGATACAGCAACAAGATGGAGCAAAGCCATTCTTTGGTTTTCCTTTGGCCTTTATGTCCTTGGATTGTTTGCTGCTTATTTACTATTGCCCATTCAAAGATTTTTAGAAGTTTAAATTTACAAAACATGAAAAATTATTTTTTGATCCTATTCATAGGTTTATCGACACTGTATAAAGTAGAAGCCCAGGGGCATGGCCCAATTTATGGATTACAAACCCCCACCCTGGCAAAAGGCGGTATAAACATGAACGCTTCCGGAATGAGTATAGCGACCGAAGACGAGGCCTCTTATATGCTTCGGTATACATTTTTCTATGGCATTACGGAAGATTTACAGGTTACCCTTACCACTCCTACTGTGATTGAGCGTCTGGAAAATGCTCCACGAACCCGTGGAAATAGCATGATGCCTTCCAATGGAGATATCGAGGCTGCTTTGTGGTATCGTTTTTTTTCAAATGCTTTTGGGGTAGGAAAGAGGTTTGAATCCACAGCAATTTTAGGTGTATCTGCCCCTACTGAGGATGTTCGCGGACAGGTGAATGTAGGGAACTCTATCCATGGGGCCATTTCTACGGGATATGCCTCACGTACCTGGTACGCCTGGTTAGGTGGCGGTTACCAATATTATTTTGAAAAGGACAACGAGCAATTAGGCGATTTACCCTATGCAAGCATGGTGATAGGTTATCGTCCCGATGTTTTTATGGGGGATTATCCTAAACCCGACTGGCGGATATTTGTAGAATCACTGGCCGAATTTCCCGGAGATAATAAAGTTAACGGACAATTTTTTTCTACAGATGAACGGAGTAAAAAAGTATTGGTTGGTCCTTCAATTTTAGGACTTACCGGTCCCTGGGGAATTTCCTTCGGGGCATTGTTCCCGGTATACCAGGATCTTATTCCGAATACGCCCCGTGAAAAATATAGGGTCTCACTGAACATAAGTTATTGGTTATAACAGATATTAAAGAAGAATTTTAAACATAAAAAAAGAGTAAAATGAAAAGAATAGCATTAATTATCGTAGTGACAGTGTTTGGAATCATAAGTTCCAACGCCCAAATCACCAAAGTAGATCAGGAAGTTTTTGGAATGGATTGCGCACCTTGTGCCTATGGCCTTGAACGCGGACTCAAAAAAATGGATGGTATAGAAAAGGTACAAGTAAGTCTGAATGAAGGCAAAGCTTATTTAGATCTGACTGCAAACAATAATTTAAGCTTGAAACAAATTCAGGAAGAAGTGAAAGTGAATGGTTTTTCAGCTAAGAATGCCGAAATAGTTATAAAGGGCAACTTCGTTGAGCAGGATGGCACTTATGCAATACAAACCGGGAAAGAAACTTTTAAGATAGCTGAAGCAACTTCTACCAACTTACGTTCCAGGTTAAAACCCGGAGTCCTTACAGTTAAAGGGATAGTTCAGGATGAAGAAGACGGGGAGCTAACCACTAAGTGGGAAATTGAGCTTACTGAAATCCTTTAAGCTTTATGCAGTAATCTTTAAAGCGGGAAAAGATGAATAGGTTTATATTGATTTTAGTTTTCACCTTATTGCTCATAAGCTGTAAGCAGGAAAATGTAAAATGGACCTTTGAAGAGAAAATAAAACTTCCCGAAAAAGTACGTCCACTTTCGTTAGCGAAAACTGGCGACGACATCTGGTTTTCGGATCCTGAACAGTTCAGGTTATTGAAAATAGACCCCAGCGGAAATAAAATAAATTCGATTGTGGGCATTAAACGCCCTATGAATATTGATTTCGACAAGGGAAAGCTGTATGTACCCGAATTTTTAACAGATACAATTTGGGTTTTCGAGGACGGGAAAAAGTCCGCACTGTTCCTAAATGCCGAACCGCAAGCACCCGCCGGACTCAATGCAAAGGGCGACACAATCGCGATTGCTGACTTTTATAACCATAGGATTATTTTACAAATAAAAGAACAGGTGAGTTATATAGGAAAGGAGGGGCACAACAAAGGAGAACTGTATTATCCGATAGATGTAAAAATCAAGGGTGATAAAGTCTTTGTTGCCGATGCCTATAATAATAGGGTACAGGTATTCAACATTGACGGAAAAATATTGGAAATTATCGGAGAAGAAGATGGATTCAACGTAGCTTCTGGTATAGCTTTAAGTGAAAATGGCTTTGCTGTGACTGACCAAGAAAACAGCAGGGTATTGATTTATGATTTCAATGGAGAATTAGAGCAAATTCTTACCGATGATATCAATTATCCTACGGATGCACTATTCGATAAAAATAAATTATACATCACAAATTTTAAGGAGAATTCCATAGCGGTTTACAAAATGAGGTGATTTGATAAAAATAGTGGGGGTATAAAGTATGGTTTGAAAGCTTTAAACTTTTAGAGCCAGTTGAATTTCAAATAATTCCTCAACCAGATATTGATTATTGCTGTGCCTTTTGCACTTACGGTACAGTGAGCAGTCCACCAATTCAAGAGAGTACAAATGTTGTTTGAAATTATAGTTAAAGTTCATTTCCTCTTATCCCCAGCCCCTTTATCAAAAGCAATCAAATTAAACAATTCGCGCATTCTACTACGGACACGATTGCCATAACGTTCTTCCAGTTCCTCGGCATTTAGGTTGGTAGTGCTGTGAGTTTTGATTTTATGCTTTGTTTGGAGGTAAAGTTCATACCGCGATAAAAGTACTTCGCCCATCACATTCAGATCCTTACCGTAAAACCTTCCTAACGGTTCTACACCAAGATCGTCAAAACAGAAGAATTTCGTGTTTCCATAATCCTCGATAGTCTTAAAACCAAGATGGTTAAAACTGAACGTCACATTTCGGCAAGGGATCATTTCGTAAGGACGTTGCAAGGGCACTAAATGCCGTAAAAGTTTCATTAAGCTGGTTTTACCACAACCTACAGGACCAGAAAGTAGAATACCTTTGTCAATATCAATCTCAAATTTTTCACAGTTGTCTTTGTCCTTGATGAAGTAGGAACAGAGCTTCAACAAAATATCTTTATCCTCATCGTAAATCCTGAACTTTTCGCCAAAGAGCAATTTGCCCTTGGCATTTAAGTAAATCAGGATTTTTGGGAAATCGTAGAGAACACTTTTGCCATCAAATTTTCCGAGCGAA
>NZ_JAVRHP010000160.1:0-3972 GCF_031846505.1 Autumnicola edwardsiae | reverse complement strand
ATAAGTATATGGTTTTTATAAGAGGACGTTTTAATGAAAATTTTCAAGTCCCATTCACGTCAAAAAAAGCTACCATTTTAAGTAGCGGAGCGGATAAAAATGAGTAGCAAGAGGGTAACACGCTGCGCGATGTTACATTTTTACAAATAGCTACAAACCAGATGTTTACTCATTTTTTAAACTTGTTTTTTTATTAAATTTGCGACAAATGCCCTTGAAAGCCCTATAAACAGGCTCTTTTTTGCGACAAATTGAGAAATTGAAGTGAAACTAGTGGAAGTATTCTGCCTATTTCTTTGCTCCTGTTTTAGGAAGAAAAATTCGCCCAAAAAGTCTTGAACGAAAGCCAAGAAATCATCTTTATATCTATTTGGAATGAAGGTTTACTTTTGGTTTGAATTTACTAAAAAATAAAGGCGAAGCTAAAATTTTGTTTAATCACTTTTTAAAATCTAGTCCAAGAACAGGATTTAAAATTATCAAGCATCTAATAATAAGGGAATAAACTTCACTTTCTTTTTTAGAATGATTACTAAGGGGTGTGAATGGATATGTTATTTTACAAGTCCCTGCAATTCATCTAGTATTTCCATTTCTTCATAAGGAACGATATCTATAATAAGTTTTAAAATCTCACTAATATTGATTTCAGGTTCCCCGATGTATTTGTCAGGGACATAATCTGCTTGTAGTGCCAGAATGCAGGTTTTTAGCAAATACAAGATCAAATCCATTGCTTCCTGATAACTATTCAATGGTAGCAATACCATATTTTTACCAGTGCCACTTATATCCGGAGTAAACAAATTGAGTTTAGACTTACATAAGTTTTCTATTTCTTTGAGTGTTGTTTGATTTTTCATTGTGCATTTTTTAAGGGTTTTAGTAAAAATTAATTCTTTCCATATTGCAATAATGCTTTTAAACCCCCGCCAGAGTCAATTATTTTTCCGTTTGCCCTATCACTTGATAATCCATTCTGTCAGTTTCGGAATGATAGGAACATCACGAATGAGGGTACTACCTTTCAGCAAAGTTTAGAGACTATTTTTGTTATTACAGTTCTTATTTATTAAACAAATGGTAAGCTTCATCTAAAAATTCTCCTCCTTCAAATGGCATCAAATCCCGGGCAAGTTCTAAACATTTCCGAATATTTTCTTCAGGGCATTTTATCTTCGAGGGGTTATATTCATCACCTTGTGTAGCCATAATACAAATGTTCAATAATGATTCTATCGTATAAAATAAATCCCAATATCCACTAAATTCTAGATGGGAAGGTTTGAACTTTCCTGATTTTAAATCACTTTCCCGTAATACGTTTAGTTTACATTTAACTGATTTTTTAAGCTTCTTTAGCTGTTTCTTTTTCTTGGTTTTCATAATCTATATTATAATTATTAATAATTTCTTCTAAAGTTTCTACCTCTTCAAAGGGAAGTAATTGTAAAATATGTTCCAGTGCAGTTTGCACATTAATATGTGGCTGAGGGATCAACCTTCCATAACTGCTATCAGCATATTCTAAGGCTACTATACAAACCTTCATTATCCCAGCTATATCATAAAGTACATCAGCAATACCATTAATTTTAAATTCAGCTTTGTAATACAACTTTTCAGAACCGGGTTCTAGTTTATATAGTTTTCTATTAAAAAATTCCTGTACCTTATATTTAATTCTTGGATTCGCTGTAATTTTATCACTAAGGGTTTCTTTTTCGGTAGAGGTTGATTCTAAGGGATTTTTACAGTAAGCGTGCCTTTTCTCAAACTCGTTTTCAACAATTTTCAGCATTTTATCCAGCTTATTTTGCAATAGCTTTATGGATTTCAATGATATTTCGTAATCCCTGTCATACCTCACATTTCGGTAAGCGGTATCCAATAAGTCCAAGAGTTGGGTTTCTTGTTCGTTTTCTTTTGAAAACAAGTGCCCTAGTTCTGGGACGAAATTTTGAATGTATTTTTGATGGTAGGTGATTCCGTGGCAAATTTTCTCTTTTCCCATTGTGATGAGTTCCACGGTACGAAAAGAAAGTTCTATTGATTGATGGAACATAAAAGCCGCTTGCGGATAGTTTTCTTTTTCAATGTAAAAATTTGCCCCTTGCTGAAAATCCAAAGCTTTGGTATATTCTTTTTTAAATAAAGTTTCTGTTTTTTGTAGGGCTTCTTTAAAATCCCAATCCTTGCACTCCGTTTTTAAAGCCCCATATTTCAAATACTTTATTAAGAAGCCTTGAAGAAAAAAAATATTCCCTTCTTTTAATTGTTCGATGGCATAGGTTTCTTCGTAGATACGATATACAAATTGCGGGTGTTCTTGAAATATTTCAGTTACTGAAATTAGCTTGTTGTTTATACTATCGGCACCTTTCTTAATGACAAGAAAAAGCTGTTTTTCTGCTTCTTCAATAAATGGGATCACATAAATCGCTTTTATTGCTAGTATTTCGATCAGTTGTCGGATGATGCTTTGGGTTACGGGTTTCATAAGATTAGATTTTAGGGTTGAACGTTAGTAAGTAATAAATTGAAGAATTTTACCACGTGGAATCCTTCGCTTTACTTTCTCCCTGAAATTATGGCGTTTCCAAACGCCTCAATCTTCTTCTTGAATAACTTTATTAAATTCAGGGAGTTTTGACACAAAAAAGGAAGTTAGGTTATCGAGTACTTCTATTTCTTCGATATCTATGTTCCGGCAGTTGATGATTAATAGTATATATTTGGGATGGTCGTAACTGCGTGAAAAAATTGCCCATTCAAAATATCGAACAATGGCAAGGGGTTCTTCACTTTTAAGGAGTTGTTTTATGGCTTCGTGGTTCATTTTCCTGAATGATTTAGCCTAAAGGAACGCTAATAAATAAGCGTACCGAACCCAAATCAGGAGTATAAAACCAAAAGGAAATTGTATTTTACCAACACAACAAAAGATAAAAGTTAGTACCTTTGAAATATGAGTACAACAGCCACACCACATATCGGACGAAAAATTAGCCGCATTCGAGAACTTCGCGGAATGAAACAAGAAGCGCTTGCCTTAGAGCTTGGCGTTAGCCAACAAACCGTTTCTCATCTAGAACAAAGTGAAACGATAGAGGATGAAAAACTGCATAAAGTGGCTAAGGTTTTGGGAGTAACTCCCGATGCGATTAAGAATTTTAATGAGGAAATGGCAATAAATTTCTTTAACAGCTTTCAAGACAGCAGTGAAGGTACTTTTAATAATCATTGTACTTTTAACCCATTAGATAAATTAATGGAATCTGTTGAAGAAAATAAAAAGCTTTACGAACGCTTATTGGCTGCTGAAAAAGAAAAAGTTACTTACTTAGAAAAGTTATTGGATAAAAATTAGTTTTTCATAATTGAGTTTAAGAGGTTTAAAACCATAAGTGATTCTACAAAAGAAGAATTGCTTATGGTTTTAAATTTTTATAGAGTTAAGTTTTTGCAGCCACCAGACTCAAAGCAAGATGCTTTTGTGGATACAAAGACACATTCTCAAAGAAGCAAACGGAATGGCTTTGGGGACACGCACAACTTGCCCCCTACTATTTTTAAATTCTTTCCCATCTCACATTCTAAAAAAACAGCCAACCGCACAATTACAAAACTTCACAAGCCAGTACATAACCCAAGTATTTAAGAAGGGTAAATTTCATAATCCAAGGCAGAGTGTTGAAAAGAATCTGAAAATTAGTGATGACAGATCAAAAATCTTTCCCTACTTTAGACACATTATGTCAACAAGTATTATGTCAACAGAAACAATAGGCGAAAGGTTAAGGCACATACGAAAAGGAAAAGAACTCCCATTGCGGAAAGTTGCTGCATTGCTTGACATTGATGTAGCCATTTTGAGCAAAATGGAGCGTGGAGAGCGGAAAATCACGAAAGAAGTTGTTTTGAAACTTGCCGACATATATAATTATAGCACAGAGGAACTTTTGATTTTGT